>NZ_CAKKMM010000700.1:0-2620 GCF_918698205.1 Microbacterium sp. Bi128
GTGCCAACGTCGCGCCTGTCCAGCACACGGGCCAGGCCTCCCTGCCCACCGTGGAGGAAATCTCCGCCGGCGGCGTCGTGGTGGACATGTCCGACGCCGACCTGCGGGTAGCGATCATCGCGCGCCTTAACCGCGGCGGACGTCTCGAGTGGTGCCTGCCGAAGGGCCACCCGGAAGGCAAGGAAAGCAACGAGGAAGCCGCGGTCCGCGAGATCGCCGAGGAAACCGGGATCGAAGGCAGGATCCTGGCACCGCTGGGGAGCATCGACTACTGGTTCACCGTGAGCGGGCACCGCGTCCACAAGACCGTGCACCACTACCTGTTGCGGGCCACCGGCGGGGAACTCACCATCGAAAACGATCCGGACAAGGAAGCCGTGGACGTCGCGTGGGTTCCGATCCAGGAGCTGGCGCGCAAGCTGTCCTTCCCCAACGAACGCCGCATCGCGGATCTGGCCAAAGAAGTCCTGCCGGAAGACCGCTGAAGGCCGCCGGTGCGGCCGGTCACGTCCACGGATAGCGACTAATGCCCCGCGCGGGTGAGACGATGAAGACGATGTCATCAGCCAAACCCGCCCCCGTACCCTCCGGCCCCGCCGATTCCAAAGCTGCCCAATCCGGAGAAGCCCGTTCCAGCGCCGTCATGGCCGCCGGAACCCTCGTTTCGCGTTTCCTGGGCTTCGCCAAGACCTGGATGCTGGCCGCCGCCCTGGGCCTGGGCTCGACGGTCAACGACACTTTCATCAACGCCAACAACCTTCCCAACCTGATCTTCCTGCTGGTGGCCGGCGGGGTGTTCAATGCTGTTCTGGTGCCGCAGATCATCAAAGCCAGCAAGGCGCCGGACAAGGGAGCGGACTACATCAGCCGGCTGCTGACGCTGGCGGTGCTGGTGCTGCTCGTTCTCACGCTGCTGGTCACGCTCCTGGCGCCGTCAGTCATTCAACTGACCACCCAGGGCTACTCGCCGCAGCAGAAGGCCCTCGCGGTGTCGTTCGCGTTCTGGTGCCTTCCGCAGATCTTCTTCTACGGCCTGTACGCCCTGCTGACCCAGGTCCTCAACGCCCACGGGGCCTTTGGACCCGCGATGTGGGCGCCAATCATCAACAACGTCGTGGCGATCGCCGGGCTGGGCATGTTCATCGGCATCATGGGGTCCAACGCCACCAACCCGCACACGATCGACAACTGGGGCCCGTTCCAGACCATCCTCGTCGCCGGGTTCTCCACAATCGGCGTCGTCACCCAGACCGCCGTGCTGCTCATCCCCGTGTTCAGGCTCCGGCTGGGGCTGCGGCCGCGCTTCGGCTGGCGCGGGGTCGGTCTGGGCCATGCCGCGAAGCTGAGCGTCTGGACCCTGGCGACAGCCGCCGTCGGGCAGTTCGCCTTCCTTTACGTCATGCGCATCGCGACGATCCCGGGCGCGGAACGGCTCCGCCTCCAGCAGGCCGGGGATCCCGCGGCAGCCTTCATTCCGGGCAACGCGGTGCTGGAGGTGGCCAGCCAGCTGTACCTGCTGCCGCACTCCATCATTGCCCTGTCCCTGGCCACCGTGCTGTTCAACCGGATGACCCGGGCGTCCCAGGACGGTGACCGGGCCGCCCTGCGAAACGCGCTCTCCCACGGGCTGCGGACCATGGCCGTGGCAACCGTCTTCGGCGCGCTGGCGCTCTTCGCGCTGGCCGGACCGCTGGGCATGTTCTTCTCCGGCAACAATCGCCTGGACGGCGTCATGCTGGCCCAAACCCTCACGATCCTGGCCCTCAGCACCCCGTTCATGAGCGCCAACTTCATGATGTCGCGGGTGTTCTCCGCCAATGAGGACGCACGGACGCCGTTCTTCATCCAGCTGGTCCTGGCGCTGGTCAACCTGTCGGCCGCGTTCGCGATCCAGTTCCTGCCGTTCGATCAGATCATCTTCGCCATCGCGATCCTCTACACGGCCGGCAACATCCTTTCCGTGATCGTCAGCGCGACCTTCCTGCGCCGGCTCCTGGGCCACCTCGACGGGCCCCGCATCGCCAGCTCCTACATCCGCATGGGGTATGCGGCCCTGGGTTCCGCCCTCGCCGGAGCTGTGGCGTTGTGGCTGCTGGGCAGCTACAACCCGGACGGCTACGCCTGGAGCGACCGGACCGCCGCCCTGGTGACAATCGTCGTCGTCGGTCCCGTCATGCTGGCCGCCTATTTCCTGCTGCTGAAGCTCTTCCGGGTCACCGAGCTGCAGGACCTCCTGCAGCCGCTGCTTGGGCGGCTCCGGCGCAGCACCGCCGCAGGGCCCGGCACGGGGCCGCAGGCAGACGGCGCGGCGGAGGTCCGGAGGGCACCGGAGCGGGCCACCGTCTCGGTGGATACGGGCCTGATTCCGCGAATTTCCGGCGAGTTCGACGCCGAGTCGTTCCGTGCCGGTCCCGACATTCGGGAAGAGGACTCGTTCCCTTACGGCCGTCCCGCTGGCTCGGAGGGCGGTTACCTGCCGGCAGAAGACCTCCCCAGCACCGCGCAGGGCGGCTTGGGCAAGGGCGATGTTCCCCTGCCGGGCCGCCGCACCTACCAGGGGCCGGCCGGCCACAACCCCTACTTCCCGTTTGGCGGGAAAAAGAAAAAATGATCCCGGCTC
>NZ_CAKKMM010000701.1:0-2617 GCF_918698205.1 Microbacterium sp. Bi128
GGGTTGGCCATGGCCCGGTTGCTGGGGCATCAGGGGGCGACGGTGGTGCTGGCGTCCAGGTCGGACGCCGACGTCGCGGCCGCCGTCGAGCGGCTGCACGCGGAAGGGATCGTGGCATCCGGGCGTCACTGCGACACCGGTGAACTGGCCGACGTCGAGGCCCTGCGCGACGAGGCCCTTAGCCGCGGGACGCTCGACATCTGGGTCAACAACGCCGGAGCTTCCGGCGTCTTCGGGCCGACGGCCTCCACGCCGGTCGAGGACTTCACGCAAGTGGTGCGCACGAACATCCTCGGCACGTTCCACGGGTCGAGGGTGGCGTTGCCGGTGTTCATCGGCCAAGGTCGCGGCGACCTCGTCAACGTGTACGGCCACGGCGACCAGGGGCCGGTGGCGCTGCAGAACGCGTACGCGTCCAGCAAGCGTTGGGTCCGCCAGTTCACCGAGACGTTGCGGGTGGAGACCAAGGGCACCGGCGTCCGGGTGCACGGCATGAATCCGGGCCTGGTGATCACGGACATGCTGGGGCACGTCACGTCCCAGCCCGGGTACGAGCATCGACTGGGCGGGCTGCAGGTCGTCGTCGGGCTGTGGGGGCAGACCCCTGACGACGCCGCGCGGCCGCTGCTGGACCTGGTAACGTCGGACGCCGCCGAGTTCCGGTATCTGACCAAGACGACCATGGTGACCCGCGGCGTGCGCAACGTGCTGGCCGGACGCCTCCGTCGCGCCAAGCGCATGCCCCTGGACGTCACCGTCCTGGACACGAACCGCCAGGGCTGACCGGGTCAGTGTAAAAAGCGGTTCCACAGCCACTCCCCCTCCGCTAGACCGTCCGTCAGCACCGTCCGTCAGCACCGTCCGTCAGCACCGTCCGTCAGCCCATGCGAAGACTTAGTAGGTATAGAAACCCTCGCCCGTCTCGACGCCGAGCTTGCCCTGGTCGATGTAGTTGTCCTTGAGGTACCGAGCGAAGGCCTGAGATCCGGGGTCTGGCGATGAGGCGGCAATGTTGTAGGCGGTTCCCAGCCCGACGACGTCGTAGATCTGGAACGGACCGCTCGGCGCTCCGGTGGCAATGCGCCACGTCTTGTCGATCGTTTCCGGGCTGGCGACGCCTTGCAGCAGCAGGCCGGCGGCCGCGTTCAGGAGCGGGACCAGCAGGGAGTTCAGCACGTAGCCGGCCTTCTCCTTCCTGATCTCGATTGGCTCCAGCCCGCTGTTTCGCGCGAAGTCGACGACGGCGTCGAAGACGGCGGGATCGGTTTCGTCGGTGCCCATCACCTCGGCGATGTTCTGCGCCCAGATGTTGTTGGCGTAATGGATGGCGAGGAAGCGGTCGGGACGGCCGGTGGAATCTTTGAGATCACTGGGCAGCAAAGTTGATGAGTTCGTGGCGAAGATGGTCTTGGCGGGGGCCAGTTCTGCGAGCGTGCGGTAGACGTCCCGCTTCACCTCGAGCAGCTCAGGAACGGCCTCGATCACAAGGTCTGCATCGGCGACGGCGTCCCCGAGGTTGGAGGTAAGGCGGAGGTTTTCAAGAGCTGCCTCGGCTTTGCTCTCTCCGGCACCGCCGACGTTGGCCGCCCGGTAGATGCCGACAAGCCGGGCGAAGCGCGCCCGGGCCTTCTCCAGGGCGTCGCCGTCGACGTCGTAGGCGGTGACAGCGAATCCGTGGAAGGCGGCCTGATAGGCGATCTGGGAACCGAGCACTCCGGTGCCGAGCACGGTCAGGGTCTTGATCTGGTGGGGCATGCGGGTTCTTCCTTTCCACCCGGGCGCTAGGAACGGCCGGGGTTGACGGACCCATAGATACTGCGGATCCAGATGGTGGATAACACGTCCAGGGCATGGGACTCCGCGATCGCGGGAATCTCCCGGTTGAGGACGGCGGTGATCACCCGCTCGTTCTTGAGATTGAGGCTTACGGCCAGGTCATGGGCGTCGATGCCGTCCGGCGCGGCCCCTCGGGCTTGCTCCGACGAGATGACATCGCTCGAGAAATCGACCCAGGACTGCATCGATTTGGACCAGAGGGCGCGCACCTCGTCGTTGCGGGCCCGCGCTGCAATCGCCGCGGTGGCGACGCCGCGATGCGCCACGAACACCTCAACGAACATGCCAATGGAGCGCGTCCAGGCTCCCGCGGGGTCACTTTCGAAATTTCGCGGCAACTCACTGACACGGTGCTCTACCTCGGAGATCACCCGGTCCAGAAGGGCCAGCAGCATCTCATCCTTGGACGAGAAGTAGAAGTAGAAGGTGGGGCGCGAGATGCCGGCGCCGCGGGCCAGCTCCTCGATCGAAACGTCGTCGAAGGACCGCTCGCCAAGGAGCGCCTCGGCAGTTGTGAGGATCGCGTCCTGGCGTTCATCCCCCGAGACCCGTGCTGTACGTCTTCCACGTGGAGCCATGCGCCCATCCTAACGCGAGGTATCAACACGGTGTTGACTCTCTCGACTTTAAGTCGATAGCTTGGCGTGATGAGCGCGCACGTGGATGTGTTGATTGTCGGAGCCGGGCTGAGCGGCATAGGTTTCGCGAGCCGGCTGAAACGCGAAACACCAGGGAAGACCTTCGCGATCCTGGAGTCCCGGGGCACGGTGGGCGGCACCTG
>NZ_CAKKMM010000702.1:0-2614 GCF_918698205.1 Microbacterium sp. Bi128
TTGTCCGGTTCGCCCTCCGCAGGTTGATAGAGGGCCCTGCCCCGAGGCATTGGCTCCGGCATCCCGGACGGTTGCCCTTCGAACAAGTCATCGGTTGGCCCCATACCGCGATCCTAGGGCACGGGGCAGCGCGACGGAGGGGGTTACTCAATTCCAGCGATGAAAGCTGCGCTCGGTGCGGCGGTCCTGCCCTGCGGCTAGTCGTCCCGGGGGATGAGGATCCACAACGCGATGTAGACGAACTCGCCCACGCCGAACAGGCCGAAGAACATGAACCCGAGCCGGACAAATGCCCGGGGCACTTCGAAACGGTCGGCCAAGGCAGCGCACACGCCTGCGAAGATTTTGCCGCGTCTGGGGCGAACCAAGGTTGCTGACATTTCGCTACCGTAGCACCAGGCGCCCGTCGAGTCAGCAGTGTCTTTCGCCCCTGCCGCCCACTGCCACAGCACGCGCCGCAGCTGATCAGAGCTGGCCGCGCCGGGCCAGGTAGGTGTTGAGCGCCGGGTTGTCGATGTCCTTGGCCAGCCACGGGATGGTCTCCGCGGCGGCGGCATCGCCCAGGAGTGCCCGGTGCGAGTGCGCCCGGACCACGAGTTCACGCAGGGCGCCGCGGCTGGCCATGGTGCCCAGCCGGTCGGCATAGTCCCCGGCGGCGGGGGAGCCGGCGTCGATGGCGACCTCGGCGGCGGTGTCCAGCAGCCGCGCCCGGTACCAGAGATACCAGGGAGTGGTGTCGAGTCCGCGCTTCAGCCAGGATTCGGCCGCGGCCTGATCGTCCAGCGCCATACTGAGCCGGGCCTTGGCACCCGCGGCCAGGGTCAGGTAGCAGTGGTCGCCGGCGACGTCGGCCATCACCCACGAGCGGTCGATCAGCGGAGCGGCGTCGTCCAGCCGGCCGGCGGCGAGGAACGTCTCGCCGCGGAGCCCGGCGACAAAAGGCTCGAACGCCGTCCAGTGCTCGGCCGCGATCAGTTCCTGGGCCCGGTCCAGGCATTCAGCCGCCGGCTCCAAATCCCCGCGCAGCAGATGCACCCGGCCGGCCAGGGCCGTGTCCGAGGCCGCCATGCCCTGGATTGCGAGGATCCGGGAGCGTTCGTCGTCGAATCCGTCCGCCGCACGGGCCGCCTGCTCCAGCCAGCCCGCCGCACGGTCCGGAATGCCCCGCTGCACGGATAGGTACCCCAACTCCCGGTACGCGGCCGCCGCCACCCGCGACGCCGGCCGCGCGGGGTTCCGTCCCCCCGACGCCAGCGATTCCGGGTCCAACCCTTCCGATTTCAAAGCCCGGTGCAGCAGGTCGGCCACTTCGGCGCCGCGGCCGCCGGCCTGATGGATCAGCGCCCCGGACAAGGTGACCAGGGATTCGGCGAGCAGATGATGGTCGCCGGTCCGTTGCGCGATCTCGGCTGCGAGGCGCAACTGCTCCAGCCCGCGGTCCACGGAGCCTGCCGAGAGCGAGGCCTCGGCGGCGTCGAGGTAGGACCGCACCGCCGCCGAACTGGCCGGCAGCCCGGGCTCCGCGGCGGGCGCCGCATCTGCCAGTGCCCGGCGCACCTCTGCCGGCACGCCGAGCCCGAGCTCCCGGCGGTACAGCTCGCGGCACTTGTCGGCCTGCTCCCGCGCCCGCCGGTAGTCACCCAGGGCGAGCAGGGCTTTGATCAGCACGGCATGGCAGTCCGCGTTGAAGGGGTCCAGGTGCAGCGCGCGGGTGGCGAGGTCGACGGCGTCGTCCGCCCTTCCGGCCGCCAGCGCGGCGAGCGATGCCTCGTAGAGCAGCGTCAGGACGGAGTTCTCGAGCCGGTGCCGCTGGTCCTCCAGCCAGGATTCGAATGCCGGGCATTCTTCGAAGGTGAGACCCTCCAGGAGTTCGCCGTCGAAGGTGCGGGGGTCGCCGCCCGCTGGCTGCAGGGCCGCCATGACATCGCAGTTCCAGCCGGCCGGCAACACGAGCCGCAGCGGGTCGCCGCCGACCGATTCCGCGCCGAGGGTCCGGCGCAGTTCGGACAGGTTCCAGCGCAGGGCGCCGAGCGGGTCCTCGGCGTCGGGGAACAGGAGGGCCGCCGTCCGGGCCCGGCCGGTGCCGCCCGGTTGCAGAGCGAGGTAGGCCAGCACAGCCCACGCCTTGCGGCCCCGGGGCTGCCGGAGTGCGGTGCCAGCGGACTCGATCCGGGGCGGACCGAGGAGCCGAATCCAAGTCTCGGCCATATGAGTCATGCTACGCCGCCAGCGGGCACGCGGGAGGGGGCCGACGGCGAGCGTGCGGCGGGGGAGCGACGGCGCCTGGCCGGCGCGTGATCGGAGCCGCAGGGAGCCGGAAGCGGGCGGAAAACCAAAGCGGAATGTGCTCACACGGTGGCTCACACGGTGGGCGCGGAAACTGGACATGTCCCCCAAAAAGGACCGGAAACCTGAACCCCACCCGCAAACCAAACCCGCACCGACCGCCCGGGATTCCGGCCCAACAACCTGATCCATCATCAGCCCCAACAACCAGCTCCATCACTCGCCCGAGGTGCTCTTCACATGGAATTTGCCGCTATCCTGCTCGCCGGACTCCTGGTCTTCGCAGCCGTCGCCACCATCGTCGCGGTCGTCCGCGACGGCCGGGGCC
>NZ_CAKKMM010000703.1:0-2614 GCF_918698205.1 Microbacterium sp. Bi128
TCCTGCCGGAGAACAAGCCGGCCGCCCTGGAATCCCTCGTCGCGGCCTACGACCCCGACGGCGTTGTCCAACCCGGCAACGGGCAGCTCCTGCTGGACGAACGCCGGACCGGCACCCGCCACGAGCTTCACCCGGACCTCGCGCTCCTGCTCAGCACCTCCGGATCCACCGGCTCGCCCAAGCTCGTGCGGCTCTCGCATGCGAACCTGCAGTCCAACGCCGAGTCGATTTCCGAGTACCTGAACATCGGGCCCGACGACCGCGCGGCCACGACGCTGCCCATGTCCTACTGCTACGGGCTGTCCGTGATCAACAGCCACCTGCTCCGCGGCGCCGGACTGGTCCTGACCGATCTTTCCGTGGTCGATCCGTGCTTCTGGGACCTCTTCCGAGGCCGCGGGGCGACGTCTTTCGCGGCCGTTCCGTACACCTTTGAACTGCTGGAACGGGTCGGGTTCGCGGACATGGATCTGCCCGGCCTGCGCTACGTCACCCAGGCCGGGGGCCGACTGGGGCCGGACTCGGTGCGGAACTACGCCGAACTTGGCCGCAGCAGCGGCTGGGAATTTTTCGTGATGTACGGCCAGACCGAAGCGACGGCCCGGATGGCATACCTGCCTCCTGAACTGGCGGCCGAGGTGCCGGGCGCGGTGGGCGTCCCGGTGCCCGGCGGCTCGTTCCGGATCGACCCCGTGCCGGGGCTGGAACACGGCGAACTGGTCTACAGCGGCGCCAACGTCATGCTTGGCTACGCCGAATGCCCGGCGGATCTCGCCGCGGGCCGGACCGTTGCGGAGCTCCGCACCGGCGACCTCGCCAGGCTGCACCCGGCGGGCGTCTACGAAGTGGTGGGCCGGCGCAGCCGGTTCGTCAAGATCGTGGGGCTGCGCGTGGATCTGGGACAGGTGGAGCGGCTCCTGGCGGATCTCGGTGTGCGGGCTGCCAGCGCCGGGACGGACGACGGCGTCGTCGTCGCTGTTGAAGGCGACCACGACGCGCACCTGCTGGGCAAGGTCCTCGCCCAGGGCATGGGGCTGCCGCGAGCCGCCCTAGAGGTCCACGCCGTCGACCATCTCCCGCGCCTGGCAACGGGCAAGCTCGACTACAGGGGCGTCCTGGCCCTGTCCGGGCCGAAACCCGGGCCGGCACCCGCCCCTGCAGCGGAAACCGGCGCGCCGGACAACAATGCTCCGGACAGCGTCCGGAAGATTTTCCAGGACGTGCTGGAGTGCGCCGACATCGCGGACAGCGACACGTTCGTGTCCCTGGGCGGGGACTCATTGTCCTATGTGGCCGCGTCGGTGCGGCTGGAACAGGCGCTGGGCCATCTCCCGCGGGACTGGCACGTGACGCCGGTCCGGGATCTGGAGCCCCGGCCGCGCACTGCACCGGGCCGTAAGCGGAGGAGATTCTTTGCGCCGGTGGAAACGAGCATCGTGCTGCGGGCCGTCGGGATCGTCCTGATCGTCAGCACGCACGTTGGGCTGTTTAGCTGGCAGGGTGCGGCCCACGTGCTCATGGCGGTGGCAGGCTACAACTTCGCACGCTTCCAGCTCTCCGGGAAGCGGATCCCGCGGCTGCGGAGGCAGCTGTCCAGCTCGGCACGAATCATCGTGCCGAGCATGGCGTTCATCGCGGTGGCGTACCTGATCACCGACAACTACTCACCCGCCAATATCGTGCTGCTCAATGCCGTCCTCGGGCCGGAGGGGGTGAGCACCCAGTGGCATTTCTGGTTCATCGAAGTTCTTGTTTACCTGCTTGTGGGGTCCGTGGCTCTGCTTGCCGTTCCGTGGGCGGACCGCGCCGAGCGGCGCTTCCCACTGCTCTTTCCGCTGGCGCTGACCGGCGTGGGGCTCCTGACCCGGTATGAGCTGGTCAACCCGGGAGTGCCGCACACGGCGCCTGCGCTCTGGCTCTTCGCGCTGGGTTGGGCTATCGCACGGTCCCGGACCGTCGCCCAGCGTTGCCTGGTCTCGGTCATTGCAGCAGTGACCGTTCCGGGATTCTTCGAGAATCCGGGTCGGGAGGCCACGCTGCTCGCCGGGATCCTGCTGCTCATCTGGCTGCCCAGCATTCCGGTGCCGCAGGTCCTCCGCCGCCTCATGGTGGTACTCGCCAGCGCCTCCCTCTACGCATACCTTGTCCACTGGGTGGTCTATCCGCCGCTGGCCGGGATCAGCCCCGCCTTGGCCGTGGCAGGCTCGCTGGCCGCGGGGGTAGCCTACTGGGCGCTCTGCCTGCGCTTGATGGGGGCGGTCAACCGCCGGCGGGCAGGCGCAGGCAACGATCCGGGTACGAATTCAGCACAACAGTAGGCGCCGACTGCTGTACCAGCGACACTGACGGCATGGTTCTCTGTCTGAAAGACAGCGGGCGGCGCTCCGCGATCCGTGCCACGGTTGGCGCATTGGTGCTGGCTGCCTCGGTCTCGGGGTGCTCGTCCTCCACCGGTGGGGAACCGCCGTGTTTCCCGCCCGCCTATTCGCTGACCCCGTCGGAAGCCAAACCGGGGCAGAGCGTGACGGTGGCAGCGCCGGACGCTGACTGCAATCCCCGCTACGGCAAGAACGCCCGTATCCAGGTGAGCGTCACCGACGCCACAGGCGTGGAG
>NZ_CAKKMM010000704.1:0-2611 GCF_918698205.1 Microbacterium sp. Bi128
AAGGGTGCAGGAGTTGGGGGGGGGCGGTGGGGGCGGCGGTCCGGTGGCGTCGTGCACAACTCCTGCGGGTTCCGGGCCGCAAGGGCCGTGGCGTGCCGAGGCGTCGGATGCGCAGGAGTTGTGCCGTGTGGGCGCGCGGGGAGATCGGCCGGGCACAACTCCTGCGGAACGGTGGATGCCGGGGGGTCGCGGCGGCCGCGACCCGGTTGTGCAGGAGTTCTGCTGTCGCTGCCGATCTGGCGCCCCGATGCGCACAACTCCTGCACGACCGGCCGTACGCGGCCTCCGGAGCCTTGGAGCCCACCTCCCGCAGGAGTTGTGCTGCGGCGGTGGCGCCGGCGCGCGAGCGGCGTCGCGCACAACTCCTGCACCTTCGCGCCGACAACGGTCCCGGCGCCCCGATACGCCGGATATGCAGGAGTTGTGCCCGCCCCGGCGACACCGGCGGGCCGAGCCGCAGCCCGCTCACGCGGTGTAGTCGAATCGGCTGATCTCTTCCAGCGCCTCGACGACGAACGAGACGCTCTGCTCGAACAGCTCGGCGCCGTGGGCGGCGTTCGCGCCGGTCGGGTCGCCGAGCACTCCCGTGGGGCCGAAGTCGTTCGAGAGCCAGCCGAAGGTCACGGGCTTGCCATTGAAGCCGATGTGCCGGAAGTCGCCGATGTGCGCGGGCACGGTGGCTTCGAACTGCGACGCGTCGACGAGCTCGGGGCGCAAGTGCATGATCATGCTCGTCTCGCCGTGCCCGGCGTGGATGCCGGTGCCGTGCTCGTCCGGGCCGCCGTCGGTGCCGTCGAACGAGGGCACGCGCGCGGCGGGCATGAAGAACGTGCGCAGCCCGAAGCGGCGGCGCAGCTCCCGGTTCGCGACGTTCAGCAGCGCGACGTTGCCGCCGTGGCCGTTGAGGAACACGAGCGTCCGGGCTCGCGTCGTCATCAGCGACCGTCCGATGTCGACGACGGTCTGCATCATCGTCTCGGGCGTGAGCCACAGCGTGCCCGGCGCCCACGAATGCTCGTCCGACTTCGTGATCGACAGGGTCGGCAGCTGCCAGACGTCCAGGCCCATCGCCGCGGCCCGCGCGACGGCGGCGGTGGCGGAGGCCTCGGCGACGATGGCATCCGTCGCCAGGGGCAGGTGCGGACCGTGGTGTTCGATCGCGCCCGTGGGCAGCACGAGGATCGACTCAGAGGTGAGGGCCTCGGCGGCCGCGGGGCCGCTGAGTTCGGCGAGCAGGCGGCTCATCGGATCGCTCCCTTGCGCGGGCCCGCGTACGTCGGGTCGAGTTTGCCCGGGTTCAGCAGCCCGTGCGGGTCGGTCACGCGAGCGGTCTCGGCGGTCTGCTCGACGTTGAAGTCGACGTTCCACTGGTGCGGGTTGTGCACGCCCACGCCGATCGCGTTGAGCGCGGCGATGCCGGCGTACACCTCGTCCTCGCTCACGTAGGGCGCGGCGAGCATGCCGATCGGGTGCTCGCGCGTGGATTCGACGTGCAGCTTCCCCCCGGGGAACACCGCCTCGACGGCGTCGACGGCCTCGGTCAGCGGCATCCCGGCCACCTCGAGGTGGAACACCTCGTGCGGCTGGCTCTTCTGGTACCACTCGATCGGGTGGTTGTAGCTGAGCATCGACAGGCGGATGCTGGCCTGCGGCCCCTCGCGCACCGCCTCGACGCGGCCGCCCGCGCCCTCGACGATCGCGGTGACGGTGTCGATCAGCGACGCGTCGATGATCGTGCGCAGGCTCGACCGGCCGGCCGGAATGGCCTCGTCGGGCGGGAGGGATGCCGAGATCTCGGGCCCGTCGCCCGAGACCAGACGCGGGGCCGGCTCGAGGTTGCCGATGGTCTGCAGCACCGAGAGGGTGCCGGCATAGTCGGGGAAGCTCGCCCACAGCCCGCGCCATTCGCGCAGCGGCTCCAGGCGGACCGTGGCGCGCACGATGACGCCCGCCGTGCCGTAGTTGTGCACGTACTTCTGGGCTTCGTCGCCCTCGACGTGGAGGATGTCGGCGCTGCCGTCGGCGTGCACGACGTCGAGCGCGGCGACGAAGCCGCGGTCGTTCGAGCCGTGCTCGATCGAGCCGGTGCCGCCGGAGCCGCCCGAGAGGAAGCCGGCGAGGGTGGACTGCGCGGTCGAGGGGTACATCCAGAGGGCCTGGCCGGCGGCCCACGCGGCCTGCTCGAGCAGCACCATGGGGGTGCCCGCCTCGGCGGTGATGTAGCCGTCGCCGACCTCGACGATGGCCTTCGCGCGGGTGGTGTCGATGACCAGTCCGCCGTGCATCGGGATGCCCTGGCCGTAGTTGCCGGTGCCCTTGCCGCGCACGGTGACGGGAACGCCGTGGCGCGCGGCGGCGGCGACGGCGATCGCGATCTGCTCGGCATCCGCCGGGAAGACGACGAGGTCGGCGAGGCCGAGGGGGAGCTTGGCCGCGATGATCGGCGACATCGGCGAGCCGTCGGTGCTGGCGCGCTCGCGCACACGCGGTTCGGTGCTGACGGCGGCGGGACCCAGCAGGTCGAGCAGCTCGTCCTCGAGGGAGAGGACACGGGTGGCGGTGTCGGTCATGGGTGTCTCCGGGTGACGCGGGTGGGTGGATGCCGGGGTGG
>NZ_CAKKMM010000705.1:0-2610 GCF_918698205.1 Microbacterium sp. Bi128
GCGGAAGCTGCTGGAAATGGCCCGCTCCCTCATGGTGCGGCCCAAGCTGGTCATGCTCGACGAGCCGATGGCCGGCGTTAACCCGGCGCTGACGCAGTCGCTGCTGGACCACATCAAGAACCTCAAGGCCGAAGGCATGACGGTTTTGTTCGTCGAGCACGACATGAACATGGTCCGCCACATCGCCGACTGGGTGGTGGTGATGGCAGAGGGCAAGATCGTGGCCGAAGGGCCTCCCGCCGAAGTCATGAAGAACCCCGCCGTGATCGACGCCTATCTCGGCGCCCACCACGACGTGGATCTCGGCGACGCCGAGGGCATCAAGGAACTGGCCGCGGAGCTGGTCGCCGACGAGGAATCGATTGTCGGCACTGAAAACGCCGGCATCATCTCCGCCGACGTCCTCGCCACCGAGGCGGAGGAGGCGGCGAACGGGACGACGCGCGGCCGCCGCAGCGCCGGAGAGCCGAACCGCGCCGAAGAGCCAAACCGCACAGAGAAGGACAAAGAATGAGCGCCACCAGCGCGGCACCGGCCGCCCAGCCCGCCTTCGATGGCGACTCGGTCGTGAAGGTCACCGATCTGGTGGCTGGTTACATCCCCGGCGTCAATATCCTCAACGGCTGCAGCATCGAGGCCCGCAAGGGTGAGCTGATCGGCATCATCGGCCCCAACGGCGCCGGCAAGTCCACGCTGCTGAAGGCCATGTTTGGCCTGGTCAAGGTCCACTCCGGCTCGGTGGTGGTCCGCGGGCAGGACATCACCGGGCTCAAGGCCAACAAGCTGGTCAGCAAGGGCGTCGGCTTCGTTCCGCAGAACAACAACGTGTTCGCCGCCCTGACCATCGAGGAAAACATGCAGATGGGCATGTTCCAGCGGCCCAAGGACTTCGCCAAACGGTTCGACTTTGTCTCCGAACTGTTCCCGGAGCTCGCCAAACGGCGCGCCCAGCGTGCCGGCTCGCTCTCCGGCGGCGAACGCCAGATGGTCGCCATGGGACGGGCCCTCATGATGGACCCGGCCGTTCTGCTGCTCGATGAGCCCTCCGCGGGCCTCTCCCCTGTCAAGCAGGATGAGACCTTCCTCCGGGTCCACGAGATCAACCGGGCCGGCGTCTCCGTCATCATGGTGGAACAAAACGCGCGCCGCTGCCTGCAGATCTGCGACCGCGCCTACGTGCTGGACCAGGGCAAGGACGCGTACACCGGTACTGGCCGGGAGCTCATGAAGGATCCCAAGGTCATCCAGCTCTACCTGGGGACGCTCGCAGACACTGTCGAATAGCGCTTCGGACAGTATCCCCACAGGGGCCGTCACCAGCCGGTGGCGGCCCTTCTGCGTGCCCGGTGCCTGCTACAACAGTCCGTGGCCCCACGGCATCTCCAGTCGCCTCCGGCCGCCCCCGCAGCCGCTTGCTCGTCGCCCGTCGCCCTTCGTTTGAGCCACGTTTTCGCGGCGGTTTCGGACCGGCGCACCTCGGATCCGCGCCGCCCTCGTCCGAACCCGCAGCGCGAATCCGGTTCCGCAGCCGCCGCACGGCCACGGCAGCCCTTCCCCGCACCTCGTGGCTGCCAAGGCACCTCGGATGTCGACACCACGACGCCGGCCCCTCCTGGCGTCCTCATGTCCTGTTTTCGCACCGGCTCCGGACCGGCGCACCTCGGATCCGCGCCGCCCCTGTCCGAATCCGCAGCGCGAATCCGGTTCCGCAATCGCGTCCGGTTCCGCGGTCCTGACGCTCCGGCCCCGGTCCCCCGCACACAAAAGACCCCCGTCCGGACTGGACGGGGGTCTTTTGTTAGTCGAGGGGAAGCGGCTTACAGCTTGCCGAATTCTTCCTTGACCGGCTTGTAGGTGTTGTCATCCTGGTACTCGTAGATGCCAATGTAGGCTTCCGTCGGGTCGCCGGCGTCGGAGAACGTTACGGGGCCGGACTGGCCGTCGTAGTCGATGTCCTTACCGTTGCGAAGCAGGGTGACGCAGCTCGGGAAGGTGTTGCACTTCTCCCCACCCTCAGAGACGTCCTTCAGGTGCGCCGCGATATCAGTGCCCTTGGTGCTCTTGGCTTCCTCAGCCGCCAGCGCGATCAGGTTCACTGCGTCG
Organism: Microbacterium sp. Bi128; assembly: GCF_918698205.1. Taxonomy (NCBI): domain Bacteria; kingdom Bacillati; phylum Actinomycetota; class Actinomycetes; order Micrococcales; family Microbacteriaceae; genus Microbacterium; species Microbacterium sp. Bi128. The sequence continues at coordinate 2,104 of NZ_CAKKMM010000705.1, forward strand.
TAGGACTCGCCGGAGTAGCTGTAGTCCTTCAGCGCCGGGTCAATCGCCAGGAGCTTCTTCTTGAAGTCCTCCTTGGCGAAGGTGCCCGGGATGGTGCCCTGGGCGCCCTTCAGGGTTCCTGCCTGGAAGTCCTTGCTGTAATCGGACATGTTGCCGTCCACCATGAAGATCTGGGTCGGCTTGACGCCCTTGCCCGTCATCAGCGGAACGATGCTCTTGGCCTGGTCGAAGGTGATCAGGGCAATGGCATCCGGCTTGGCGGCCAGAACCTTGTCCACCTGGCTGCTGAACTGGGAATCGCCTTCATTGAACAGCTCCTGGGCAACAACCTTGCCGCCGGCCGCCTCGAAAGCTGCCTGGACGTTCTTAGCAAGGCCGGTTCCGTAGGCGTCGTTCAGGACGATCATGCCGACCGTCTGGGCGCCACAGGTGGCCATGTAGTTGCCGAGGACCTTGCCCTGGAGCACGTCCGAGGGCGCGGTGCGCCAGTAGAGGCCCTTGTCATCC
>NZ_CAKKMM010000706.1:0-2601 GCF_918698205.1 Microbacterium sp. Bi128
GCGGACGGGCTGCGGACACTGCGTTTGGCGGGCATGAGAAAGTCCTGCGCCAGACCGTCATGGCGTTCAGGGCGGGGACGCAGCTGAGCGAGCACCAGAACCCCGGCGAGGCAACCGTGTTTGTGCTCCGCGGCTGCGTGCGCCTGCGGGCCGGCAACGAATCGTGGCAGGGCAAGACCGGCGATCTGCTGATCGTGCCCGAGGGGCTGCACAGCCTGGAGGCCGAGGAAGATTCGGCGATCCTCATGACCGTGGCGAAAATCAAGACCTGACGGCCCAGCCGCAGGCGGCGAGACCGGTCGAAGCCACTCCAGGGGCCGGATTACCGCAAGGAGCAGGACATGACTGTCATCCCTTTCGACGAGGTCCCAAAGACCCGGCGGTGGTGGGCCAGGGGGGCCTTCGCCGCAGTTGTCCTCGCGGTGGCTGTCCCGTTGGTGGCGGCGGGTTTGGCAGGCACTATTGCGCTGGTCACGACCGGCCTGGGCGCCGTGTTGGTGGCCGTGGCAGCGATCTACTGGTTCCTCATCAGCCGCGGTCTTCTGCGCTGGTTTGCGCTGGCGCTGGCGGTACTCGCACCCCTTGTGGTCGTGGCCCTCTACATCCAGGGGAGCCTGCTCCGGGAGGTGGCGATTGCCGCTGCGCTGGCATTCGTTGCCCTGGTCTGTGCCCGCGCCGCGCTCCGGGAAAGGAGTGAGGGCAAAGCCATGCCCGAGCACCCCGCCCCTGCCTGGCAGCATGCTTTCCTGGTGATGAATCCGCGTTCCGGCGGGGGCAAGGTGGTGAAGTTCGACCTCCAGCGGAAGGCGGAAGAACTCGGCGCCGAGGTGGCGCTTCTTGAGGGACCAGGACCGGTCGACGTCGACGCGTTGGCCCGGCAGGCCGTGGAGCGCGGGGCCGATCTGCTCGGCGTCGCCGGTGGGGACGGAACCCAGGCGCTGGTGGCCGGCATTGCGGCCGAGCACAACCTTCCGTTCCTGGTGATCAGCGCCGGCACGCGCAACCATTTCGCCCTGGATCTCGGGCTGGACCGCGAGGACCCGACAGGCTGCCTGGATGCCCTCCGGGACGGGGTGGAGCTTCACGTCGACCTCGGCAAGATCAACGGCCGCACCTTCGTCAACAACGCATCCTTCGGGGTGTACGCCGAGGTGGTGCAGAGCCCTGCGTACCGGGACGACAAGGCCGGTACCGTGCTGGAGATGCTTCCGGACCTGATCAGGGGCGATAAGGGTGCGCGGCTGCGGGCGCAGGCTGACGGGGAGACGGTGGACGGCCCGCAGGCGGTGCTGGTGAGCAACGGTCCGTACGGCAGCAATGACCTCGCCGGCCTGGGCCGCCGAACCCGGCTGGACCGCGGCGTGCTCGGCGCGGTGGCGATTTCCGCCGCCAACACCCGGGAAGCGGTTGGCCTGCTGCGCCGTGCCACGAAGCGCGGCCTGATCCAACGCACCGCGGCGGAGGTGGTGGTCGACGCCGACGTGCCCGATATCCCCGTCGGAGTGGACGGTGAGGCTCTGCTGATGAGCACACCGGTACGGTGCACCATCGAACCCCGCGCACTGCGGGTACTGGTTCCGCGGAACCGTCCGGGCGTCCCGCCGGCCCAACCGGCGCTGGATCTGGTCCGGCTCCGCGAGCTGGCGTGGGGCCGGCACGTATCTGCGCCGTCTGCGCCGTCGTCCGCCGTTCCTCCGCACGCCGGCGGGGGATCGTAGCCTCGGCGGGTCTGGCCTGGACCGTGTACGACGGCGACTAGTTGTGCCGTGCCCACAACTGCAGCCACACGAGCAGGCGCGTTTCGGCGTCGTCGAGGTCTATGCCGAAGAGCGGCTCCACCCGGGACAATCGGTACCGGACCGTGTTGACGTGCACATCCAGCGACTTGGCGGCGTCGATCGCGTTTCCGCCGCAGCTGAGGTAGGCGTAGATGGTGTCCTCGAAGGACTTCCTATGCTGTTCGTCGTACGCCGCGATGCTCAGCGCGTGCGATCCGGGCAGTTGGCCGGCGGCCGTCAGCGCCGAGACGAACTGACGCAGCAGCAGGCGCGAGCCGAGGGAGTCGTCGTCGGCCACGATGTCATCAGAATCGGCGGCGATGCGCCCCTCCGCGACGTTGCGCACAAGTTCGGACAAGACCAGTTCCGCGTTGACCCTGGAGTCCTCGAGCCGGTCGATCGTCGCCGCGGCGCCGAGCGCGGCCAGGACCGGGCGTGCGAGCAGCCGCCGCGCATTCTGCACAATCTTCAGAAGCGCGGTGCGCTGGAAGTGGCGTGAGGTTTCGGTGGTTTGCGGCAGGACGATGTACACGATGTTGTCCGAGAGCCCGCAGACGGCCGAGGGCAGCCGGATGGCGCAGGCGGTCCGGATGGTGTCGAAGAGCCGGAGGCGGGACTGCAGCGTTTCGGCCGCGATGGCCTCGGACGGCCAGACGCCCAGGGCCGCAACCCGGATCGACGGCGCCGAGATCCCGAGCCTGATGGCGGCCAGTTCGGCGCGTTTCGGATCGAACAGCAGCGGCTGGACGAGATCGATCTGGCGGGTCAGGTTCGAGACGTAGGTGGTCCGTTTGTGCAGGATGTGGAGCGCGGCCACGTTGGC
>NZ_CAKKMM010000707.1:0-2599 GCF_918698205.1 Microbacterium sp. Bi128
CCGGACCGTGCTGCCCCAGCTCGAGCGGGCCCTGCTCGCCGGGCATGACGTCGTCCTGCTGGGCGAACGGGGCCAGGGCAAGACGCGGCTCCTGCGCACCCTGGCCGGGCTGCTGGACGAGTGGTCGCCGGTGATCGAGGACTCGGAACTGAACGAACACCCGTACGAACCCATCACGGAGCACTCCCGCGCCCAGGCCCTCACCGAGGGGGACCGGCTTCGGGTGGCGTGGCGGCACCGCTCGGAACGGTACGTCGAAAAACTCGCGACGCCGGACACCTCCGTCGCGGACCTGATCGGCGACGTCGACCCGATGCGGGTGGCCGAGGGACGCCGTCTCGGGGACCCGGAAACCATCCACTACGGCCTGGTCCCGCGCTCCAACCGCGGAATCATCGCCATCAACGAGCTGCCCGACCTGGCCGAGCGGATCCAGGTCTCGATGCTCAACGTGATGGAGGAACGCGACATCCAGATCCGCGGCTACGTGCTGCGACTGCCGCTGGACGTCCTGGTGGTCGCGTCCGCCAACCCGGAGGACTACACGAACCGCGGCCGGATCATCACGCCCCTGCGGGACCGCTTCGGCGCCGAGATCCGCACCCACTACCCGATCGAGCTCGACGACGAGGTCGCCGTCATCCGGCAGGAGGGGCAGCTGGTGGCCGGCGTCCCGCCCGTCATCCTCGAGATCCTGGCCCGCTACACCCGGGCGCTGCGGCAGTCGCCGGCGGTCAACCAGACCTCCGGGGTTTCCGCGCGGTTCGCCATCGCCGGCGCCGAAACCGTTGCCGCGGCGGCCCTGCGCCGGGCCAGCGTGCGCGGCGAAGACGAGGCCGTCGCCCGGATCATCGACCTGGACGCCGCCGTGGACGTCCTCGCCGGGAAGATCGAGTTCGAATCCGGCGTGGAAGGCCGGGAACAGGACGTCCTGGACCACCTCCTGCGCATGGCCACCGCGGAAGCCGTGCGGGCCCACTTCCACGGCCTGGACATGGGCCCGCTCGTGGCCGCGCTCGACGGCCACGCCACGGTCACCACCGGTGAACTGGTCACTGCGCGGGAGTTCCTCCACAACCTGCCGTCCCTCAACGGATCCAGCCTCTACGACGACATCAGTGAGCGCCTGGGCGCGGAAAACGACGGGCAGCGCGCCGCCGCCGTCGAACTTGCACTGGAAGGGCTCTACCTCGCCCGGCGGATCTCCAAGGAGTCCGACGACGAGGAGACGATCTACGGGTAGGCAGCTTTACGGCTAAGGAGGCCTCATGACCGCTCACAACCGGTCCAGGTACGGCCGGTACACGGGAGGACCGGATCCGCTCGCCCCGCCGGTGGACCTGGCGGAGGCGCTGGACGCCGTCGCCGAGGACGTCATGGCCGGCTACTCGCCCCGGCACGCCCTCCGGGAGTTCCTGCGCCGCGGCGGCCGGAACCGGGAAGGCCTCGACGACCTCGCCGGCCGCGTCCAGCAGCGGCGCAGTGAACTGCTGGGCCGGCACAACCTGGACGGCACCCTCAGCGAAGTCCAAAAGCTGCTTGAGACTGCGGTGCTGGAGGAACGCAAGCAGCTCGCCCGCGACGCGATGATGGACAACACCGACCGCGCTTTCCGGGAGATGCAGCTGCAGAACCTGCCGCGCTCCACGGCGGCGGCGGTCAACGAACTCGCCTCCTATGACTGGCAGTCGAGCACCGCGCGGGAGGCCTACGAGCGGATCAAGGACCTGCTCGGCCGCGAACTCCTGGACCAGCGGTTCGCCGGCATGAAGGAGGCCCTCGAGGGCGCCACCGAGGAGGACCGCGCGGCCGTGGCCGAGATGCTGCAGGACCTCAACGGGCTCCTCGGCAAACACCGCCGCGGTGAGGACACCGACGCGGACTTCCAGGAATTCATGGCCAAGCACGGCCAGTTCTTCCCGGAGAACCCGCAGTCGGTCGAGGAGCTGGTGGACGCGCTCGCCCAGCGCGCGGCCGCCGCCCAGCGGCTCCTGCAATCCATGTCCGCCGAGCAGCGCGAGGAGCTGATGCGGCTCTCCGCCCAGGCGTTCGGCTCGCCCGAGCTTATGGCACAGCTGGGCCAACTCGATTCCAACCTGCAGGCTTTGCGCCCCGGCGAGGACTGGTCCGGCTCCGAACGCTTCGAGGGCGAGGAAGGACTCGGACTCGGCGACGGCACCGGCGAGCTCCAGGACATCGCCGAACTGGACGAGCTGGCCGAACAGCTCTCCCAGGCCTACAGCGGGTCACGCCTCGATGACCTGGACCTGGACGCCCTCGCCCGCCAGCTCGGACAGAATGCTGCCGTGACGGCCCGCACCCTCGCGGAGATCGAACGGGCCATGCAGGACGGCGGTTTTCTCCAGCGCGGCGCTGACGGCGATCTCCGGCTGTCCCCGCAGGCCATGCGGCGGCTCGGCAGGTCGCTGTTGCGGGACACCGCCAAGCAGCTCTCCGGCCGGCAGGGCCGCCGGGACACGCGGGTTGCCGGGGCGGCCGGGGAGCAGACCGGCTCCAGCCGCCAATGGGAGTTCGGCGACGCCGAACCGTGGGACGTCACCCGCACCATCACCAACGCGATCCGCCGCACGATCGCCGA
>NZ_CAKKMM010000708.1:0-2598 GCF_918698205.1 Microbacterium sp. Bi128
CGGGTACCTCCTGACGTGGACCGGATTCGGCGTCGTTGCCTACGCGGCTGCGGCGCTCGCCGGACTGCTGGCTGAGGACGCGCCGGATATCGCGCCCTGGGTGGGAGGTGCCGTGCTGGTGGCGGCCGGCGCCTACCAGCTCACCCCGCTGAAGGACTTTTGCCTCAGGCACTGCCGGTCGCCCATAGCCTTCCTGTTGCACGTGTCCGGGTACAAGGGCCGCTTGCGGGACGTCCGCGTCGGCATGTACCACGGCGTGTACTGCGTCGGCTGCTGTTGGGGGCTCATGGTGGTGCTGATTGCCGTGGGCGTGATGAACCTGGCGTGGATGGCCGTGCTCACGGTCGTTATCTTCCTGGAGAAGACATGGAAATACGGGCCCGCCTTCAGCCGGATAACCGGTGTCTCGCTGATCGTTTTCGCGCTCTTCGTCCCGGCACACCCGGAGCTGCTGCCCGGGCTATACATGCCCGCGCCCATGTAAGGGCCGCTGACCGTCGTCTTCGAATAACAGTCCGGGGACCGACGTCGGCACGGGGGCCCCGCGCCGTCATCGCTTCTACGGCGTGCCCCCGTGGGCGGGTCGGCGCGAAAACAGCGTGCTGACCAGCCGGACCCCGAAGCCCTCGTCCAGCGGCGAGCCACTCAGGAAGAACCGGTAGTAGATCGGCCCCAGCAGGAGGTCGGTGAGCATCTCGGCGTCGACGTCCGGGCTCAGGTCTCCTCGGGAGATGCCCCGCTCCACCAGGAGGCGTACATCTGCCACCCGGCGGTTCACCACCCGCTCCCGGTAAGCACGCGCAAGTTCCGGGTCCGCAGCGACCTCCGATACGAGGCCCTGCATGATGCGGCCTATCAGGGTGGAGCTAAGGAGCTCGATGGTGCGGTCAACCACTGCCGCCAGTTCGGCGTACGTATCCCCGACATCCGGCGTCGTCCCCAGGTATTCGACCGAGTCCAGCAGGACGGCCAGTGCGAGGTCGGTCTTCGACCGATACCGGCGGTAGATGGTCGTCTTGGCCACGCCGGAACGGTTCGCCACGCCCTCGACAGTCAGGCCGTTGACTCCAGACTCCGCGAGCATTTCCCTCGTGGCGGCAAGAATCAACTTCTCCGTCCGCGCGCGCCGACCCGTGTCCGCGGGTTGAGCGGCCGCGGCCGTCCCGTCCTCGCCCGTCACTGTGGGGTTAGCCACATCCACGCCCCTTCCCGTTCCGCGCCAGAAGCGCTAATATTAATAACGCTACGCAACGTAGCGTTTCGAGGGTGGCTGAAGCAACCCCCACCCGACAAACCCACAACCACCCTACGCACTTTTAGGAGCGCCGACATGGCCACAGATCGTTACCAGCGCGGACTCGACCGCATGATGGAACTCGTCTCCACGGAACACGCCAACACCTTCGATCACGTCAAGCTCGTCGAGTCCTACAAGAGCCTGGACGAGGACCTGTCCGACTACATCGTCTCCTTCGCCTTCGGGGACATCTACTCCCGGACTGCCCTGACCCAGCAGGAGCAGACAATGGTGACCATCTCCACGCTGGTTGCCCTGGGCACCGAGCCCCAATTGAAGTTGCACATCAACACAGGTTTCAACGTGGGCCTGACCAAAGAGAAGATCGTCGGCGCCCTGATCCACTGCATCCCCTACATCGGGTTCCCGCGCGTACTCAACGCACTGACCCTCGTCAAGGAGGTCATGGCAGAGCGCGGTCTGACCCCGGATTCACCCACGGACTGATATGCTCCTCCGCCCCTCGCCCTCCACAATCTCCTCCCTCACACTCAAGGAACGCTCATGCATTTGGTAATGGGACTCGGACCCATCGGCGGAAACATCGGCGCACACCTCGCCGAGCTGGGACAAGCGGTTTATGGCTACGACTTCAACCAGGACCGCATCCGCGAGTGGTCGGACGAGAACAAATCACCTGCCGGCAACGACCTCGCCGCTGTTGACTGGTCGTCGGTCGACAGCGTCCACATTGCGGTGCGGTTGGCCGACCAGGTCTCCTCCGTGTTCGAGGCCCTTAAAGACCACACCGAACGGCCGCTGACCGTATTCGTCCACACCACGCTCGCACCCGCGGATGCCCGGAGGATTTTTGCATCGGCTCCGGAGTCCTGGCGCGCGTTCGAAGCCCCGGTCTCAGGCGGCCCCCAGGGTGCACGCCACGGTTCGATGACCATCTTCCTCGCCGGCCCCGCCCCCACCGATGCCGAGGGCAGGCTGCTGGCTGACATCTCCGGCCGCGTCTTCCGGATGCAGTCCTATGGCCAGCCGGCCTTGGTGAAACTCCTCAACAACGCCCTGGCTACCTACAACCTGGCCGCCACAGCGCGGATGCTCACCCTCGCAGCCGAACACTGAGTACCCGCCGGGGACCTCTTCGAGGTCATCGGCGTCTCCACTGGGCAGAGCTGGATGAGCGACAACCTCGCCGACGTCCAGTACGACCTGCTCCTCAAGGACGTCGGCCTGCTCCGCGGTGAACTCGGCTCACTCCCCACCGGAGACCTCAACGACGACGTCGAACAAGCGATCCTCCAGGCGCGTGCCCTGCTGGGCGCCGATCCCGGAAACGAGTGAGCCCA
>NZ_CAKKMM010000709.1:0-2592 GCF_918698205.1 Microbacterium sp. Bi128
CACGTTCCGGCTCTCGGAGATGGAATCCATGTTCGGCCAACTGCTGTTGAGCCCGCATATCCCGGAGCAGGCCAACTGGCAGCAGATCCAGGGCGCCGCCCACTCCATCCACCACTGGCCCGGCGACTCGGCCAAGAATGCGGCCGGGCTCTTCGATGCCCTGCTGCAGAACCTGCTGAACCAGGGCGGCGTGGCCCCGGCCGGCGCTGTCCGAGACCGCAGCCTTCGGTAGCCCCGGACTGCCGTACACAGCCCAACAGAAATGAGGCCGCCTTCCCTGTCCGGGAGGCGGCCTCATCTTGTTGTACTCAGGTTCTGTGCTCAGTCATTCCTGTGCTCAGTCGTTGCTGTGCTCAGTCACGTCTGCAGCTGCGGGCGCTAGCCGATCTTGCGGGCCGCCCGGCGTTTGCTCAGCTCGTCGTCGGGAAAGGACTGGTCCGCGGCGTGTTCGCTGGGAAGAGCTGCGAGGCTTCCTTCAACTTCGCGCCATACGCGGCCGACGGCGATGCCGAACACCCCCTGGCCGCCCTGGACGAGATCGATGACTTCATCTGCCGATGTGCACTCGTAGACGCTGGCGCCGTCGCTCATGAGCGTGATTTGGGCGAGGTCCTCGACGCCGCGCTCCCGCAGGTGTTCCACGGCGGTGCGGATCTGTTGCAGGGAGACGCCCGTGTCCAGGAGCCGTTTGACCACCTTTAGAACCAGAATGTCGCGGAAGCCGTAGAGCCGCTGCGAGCCGGAGCCGGCCGCACCGCGGACGGCGGGCTCAACGAGTCCGGTGCGCGCCCAATAATCGAGTTGGCGGTAGGTAATGCCGGCCGCCTTGCAGGCGGTGGGTCCGCGGTAGCCCGCGTCCTCGTCCAGAACGGGGAGATCCTCGGTGAACAGCAGGCCTTGGGCACCGCTGGCGGGCACAGCAACGCCGGCCGTTGAGGCCTGCTTCAGCTCGCCTGCTTCGCCTTTCGGACTCACGTGGACCCTCCTTGTCGTGGGTTCCCCTGGGTTTGTTGCATCGGCAGCAATAGATGTGAACAGCTGCATGACACCGGATGAATATTTCATCCGTGTAATTCAGCCGGACTGCACCTTCCAGTGTGACTTGCGCGGCTACCGTATGCAATGGGAACTTGTACCTTCGACGTTAGGCCTGCCGGGGCCCAAGGTCAAAGACGTTGGGGCTATTCCAAGGGCGTGTCGAAAGTTTCATCCTCGACTTTAACGTTTGGTGCCGCCACAGCTGTCACGCACGTATCAGAAACACCAGCAGTCACAGGCACGCCCGCAATCGCGGCAGGTTCCCTGGCGCCGGTTGCCTGGGCCGGCTCAGCCGCCGAAGTCTTCGGGTTCGACGTCGTCGAGGAACTCGCGGAAGCGCCGCAGTTCGACTTCCTCGTCCACGGCGGGTCCGGGGTGCGTGTCCTCGCCCTCGTCGTGTTCGGTGATCCGGACGCCGGCCTCGTCCATGACGGCGTCGGCGCACCAGATCCGGCACTTGGCGCGCAGGGCAACGGCCAACCCATCGGAGGCCCGGGAGCTCACGGTGGTGCCGTTCTCGAACTGCAGCTGCCCGTAGAAGATGTTGTCCTCCACCGCCACGATGTTGACGCTGACGATCGTGTGGCCCAGGGCCTCGACAACGTCCACCAGGAGGTCGTGGGTCATCGGCCGGGGCGGGATGACCCCCTGCTGGGCCAGGGCGATGGCGCTGGCCTCCGGGGTCCCGATCCAGATGGGCACGTGGCGCTCACCATGGATTTCCTTGAGCAGGACAAGCGGCTGGTTGGACGGCAACTCGATCCGCACGCCGACAATCTCCACCTCAATCATCAGATGTCCATCCTTGAGATGCGGTCGTGGACCAGCGCCTGGTGCAAGGACAGGCAGAGGTCGCTGATTTCCCGGGCCGCCTCGGCGGCGCGGGCGTGGGAGGCTGCGTCCTTGCGGGAGGTCAGGGTGGCCACAGCACGCTCCACGAGCCCGAATTCGCGGTCGGCAGCCGCCTGGAAGGGCCGCAGGTGGCGGGGTTCCAGGCCATGGCTCTCCAGCTGGACGCAGGCCCGCGCGACCTGCAACGCGTGTTCGTCGAATTTGCCGTTGACGTGCCCGATCAGGCCGTAGCTCAGGAGCGATTCCAGCAGTGGGACGCTCGCCCCGGATTCGGCGCGCAGCTGCTCCTCGCTGAGCCTGCGTGCCCGGCTCTGCAGCTCGGAGGCGAGCTCCTCGGAGACAATCCGCGGGGACAACGTGACGCCTGCCGGCAGGTTCTCCGGCCGTTCGCCCCGGTCGATCGCATCCAGGTAGTCCTTGATGACCTTCAGCGGCAGGTACTGGTCACGCTGGAGTGAGAGGACGAAGCGCAGCCGTTCGACGTCGTTCTCGGAGTACTGACGGTAGCCGGCAGGTGTCCGCTGCGGGTTGATGAGTCCCTTTTCTTCAAGGAACCGGATTTTTGACGCAGTCATGCTGGGGAAGTCGTCGCTCAGTTGAGCCAGGACTTCCCCGATGTTCAGAACCTGGGGTCCGCGCCGATCCGCATGTGCCGTGGCCACAGGCAACTACCCCGAAATCAGACGTTTCCTGCTGCGCGGG
>NZ_CAKKMM010000710.1:0-2591 GCF_918698205.1 Microbacterium sp. Bi128
TTGTTGTACTGCTCGATACCAATGAATTTTTTAGCTGTGGCGGTCGGGAACTCCACCAAGCCCTGCGCCCCAAAATAACCCAACCCCAATTCTGCTACCACCGTGCGTTGAGGTGGGGCGGCTGAGATGGCTGTTAGTATGGCGTCAATCAGGGCGTCTTCATCGATGCCGGACAGATTCTGCCGCTCGATGCCCATGGAGCCTTCCCGCTCGGACTTCCACTCCACCAGTGTCTCGACGGAGTAGCGGTCCGGGTGGCGCTTGTCTACGAGGTCATGGTGAGGCTTACAAAGCAGGATCAGGTTTGCAAAGGCTCTGCGCTCGTCATCCGTCATGTTTGGGTCATAGCGAGGACCGTCCGGGCTTGCAGCTCGGATGTGTGCAATTTGAACCTCAGTAAAAGGCTCATCATCGATGAAGGTGACCACCGAGCGTGGGCAGTCGGGGTAGTAGCACGTCGTCCCTGAAAGGGCGTAGAGCGCACGCACAGTGGCACTGGTGTATTGACGAGGACCGGGGCTGCTCTTACTCACACAGGGAGCCTAACAGTGGCTTGGCCCAGGTCTGGGCTTGGACTAGCGCAGGGTGTTAGCCTTGACAGCCTCGTCAAGGAACAGCACTTAGCGTGCCGGGTTGTGAACGCCGTCGAGGTCGAGCAGGATGATCGGCTTCATGGGTGCGACCCTTTCACGACCGCCCGTCATCGCCAACTGCCAGCCGGGTTGCTGCCGCCACGCGCCAGACACTTGGCGTTCGCGTGGATGCCCTCGTTGTCGTCTTCGAAAGTTCCGCCGCAGTCACTGCACTGGAACCTGAATCCGTTGGCGCTGCCGATGTAGCGTGGGTTCTCGCTGATCTCCCGCAGTCGTGCCGCCCTGGCATCTTTGGCCGCCTGGCGTGCGGCGATCTCGGTCGCGTCCCTGGCCTCAGACATCCAGAGGGCCCGGGGCCGCGGGCCGATGAACTCCGGGTGGCCTTCCTCAATGCGCGCCGGCCGGTGCACCGTCTGAGGCCTGAAGGTTTGCTCCCTTGGCGGCCCAGGGCGCGCGCCCGGTTCCGGCGGCTTGGGAACGTCAACCTCCGCCTGGCTACGTTCGGCAATTGCTGACCACTTCGAATTTGGTATCGAAGACACCCACCGCCCCTGGACCAGGTCGTTGCATGTAGGGCATGCGAACCCCAGAGGCTTACCGGGTCGGTTCACGGTGACCAATTTGCCTCGGACCAGCGAGCCGCCAGCGGCCTGAAGCCAGGCCTCGACCGGGACAAGGACACGGTCCAGGCTTTCAGGGCCCGGCCGGTATGGGCGAAGATCAATCCTCGCCGGCGGCTCCAGCAGCCGCCAGATGAGGAAAGGGTGGCCGGAGCCAGAACAGCTGACGATGCTCGCCCACACATTCATCCCCGCCCTAACTGCGGGTACAGCCCCGACGTCCGGTGCCACAGCTTGAACCGCGAACAGCAAGTCCCTTTCCACCTTGCGTTCCACCTCCTCCTGGCCCACGAGCTGTCTCGCTTTGGCCTCCTGAGCAGCCTTCACCCTGGCGGCCTCCGCGGCTTCGGCGCGCTCAGCCTCCAGTCGCTGGATGGTGTCCCACTGGTGCCGTGGCGTCCCGTGAGGCCACTTGAATCTTGGTTGCAGGACCGCGTCCACTATCGCCCCGGACCGGGCCATCTTTCCGATGAGCGGCTGGTGGTCGAGCAGCTCCATCAATTCAGCAGGATTCCCGGGCAGGTCGCTGGCCTTGCCGAAGCCCGTTACGATCATCGGCAGCTGCACCCGGAACCAATCGAAGTCTTTGGGGACAACCCACACCGGGCCGATGCGATCGTCCACGTAACGCTGGGACCGGCGCACGAACTCTTCCTCGGTCTGCTGCGAGAGCTGGACTTCGAACGCAAGCCGCCGGCCGTCCGTGTTAGTGGCCAAGACGTCGGCAGTCCAGGCCCGCTCGGGATGAGCGGCCTCCACCTCCGCGGTCCACCCCGGGGCCGCGTTGATCCTGTCCTTCAGCGCCTGCTTCATGGCCAGGTGCTGGGGCGACTCCGACTTGTGCACGACGGGGCACTCAAGGCTCGGGTAATGGGCGAAGTACTGGCGGCCCATGTGGGAGGTCACCCGTTTGGCCCGCAGCCCGCATTCAATCAGCACCAGCTCCGCATAGCGCGGATGTTTCACCAGATCACGCCACGGCCGATGAGCCATCTCAGTCGCATCGACTCGCTCACCATTGATGTACGCCACCAGCTGCAACGAAGATCCCCCCACCACCACGCCCATTGTCACCTGGCGGTCAATCTACCTGCCGTCCGCCGACGGCGCCATCAGGAACCGTTGACGATTCGAGCCCGCTGCTACGACAGAGCAGGGCACCCCGGTTGGCGCAGACCCTTTGCAGGATCCTCAGGCGCCCTTGCGTTTTCCGGTATGAATAAGGCATGACCAGTTCAACGAAGGACACGCGATCACCGTCCCTGTCGGTCCTGCCACTAATTTCTGGTGGGCATTCCAGTCCCAGAACTTCCGGCATGTCTATCTCGACGGCACCTTGTGGGCACCTTTAGCCGAGTTTCATCAAATGCCCCTGTCG
>NZ_CAKKMM010000711.1:0-2587 GCF_918698205.1 Microbacterium sp. Bi128
GTTGATGATGGGCCGCAGGCGGTCGCCGTCCTGGAAGGCAAGGTTGTGCAGCACCACCCCCTCGCGGACGTCGAAGCCGACGTCGAGGCTCCATTTTTCCCATTCGACGTGGTTGCCGCCGGTGACCGTGAAGCTGGGCCCGTCCGGCTGCGTGATGTTGATGGGCTTCTGCGTGGTGCGCAGCGGGCCGGTGAGCTCCGGATCGGTGTAGTTGCCGTGCTCCGCGGGAATCGGGACGGCGCCGGTGTCCAGCACCTGCGTCACTTCCTGGCTCACGACGTCGACATAGGCCACGAGCCCGTCCACCGGGTGCGCCCAGGCGCTGTCCTCGGGGAAGTCCTGCACGAAGGCCAGGCCTCGCAGGATCCGCCGGCCCCTTTCCTCCGGGTACTCGAAGACGCCGGCGGACAGCGGGGCAACGCGGACCTTGCTGACGTCCAGACCGCGGCTGGCGAGGGCCTTGAGCCAGCGCTCGTCCGTGGCCAGGAGCTGTTCGACGACTTCGAATTCCTCCTCGAGCACCGGGAGCTCGCCGGTTGCCGCCGTGTCCAGCTCGACGGCGGAAACCACCGTGCCGCTGGAGACCGAAACGGTCACATCGGCCGGCCTTCCCCCTGCGGCATCGTGCAGGAAGACCCGGAACCGGCGGTCCTCACTTTCGGCCGGCGCGTTCCGGGCGGGGTCCAGCAGACCGAGGTACGCGATGCGCCGGGTCCCGCCCAGCAGTCCCGCGGCACGCAGGATGCCCTGGACCGCGGTGATTTCGGCGCCCGTGGCCAGGCTGTAGGGGCTGTAAGGGGTGCGGGTGTCAGTTTGTGCGGTCATCATGACGGCCTTCGTTCGGTGACCCTGGCGGGTCAGAACTTTATTTTCTATAGTTGTAGAGAATACGGAAATGTAAGCTGTGCCACAAGAGTCCGACGCAAAATATTTGGGGAGCTGTCCGGTGCCAAAGATTGTCGACCACGACCAGCGGCGGCTTGAACTCGTCGACGCCACGTGGCGGATCATCGCCCGGCTCGGGATTGAAAGTGCCACCATGCGGGAAATTGCCCTCGAGGCAGGCTTCGCGAACGGCGCCCTCAAGCCCTACTTCCCCACCAAGGATGACCTGCTGACCTTCGCGTTCGGACACGTCTTCAACCGCACCAACGAGCGCATCGCTGGAGTCACCGCGGGGCAGGCCGGGCTGGCGGCCCTGCGGTCGTTTTGCGTCGAGGTGCTGCCACTGGATGAGGAGCGGATCAACGAGGCCCGGATTGTCATCCCGTTCTGGCAGAAGGCCATCAATGACCCCGGCAAGGCCCGGATCCACCGGGATTCGATGGAGCAGTGGCTTGCGGCGATGCGGCGGTACCTTGCCGAGGCGCGGCAGGCCGGCGCCGTCACCACCGCCGTCGACGACGCCGCCCTGGCCGGGCAACTGCTTAACCTCCTTCTCGGCGCGCAGATTACGGCGGCACTCACCCCGGAAGGCCAGGTGGAACTCGGGCTGAACGAGCAGCTGGAGGGCTTCCTGACCCTGCTGGCCTGCTAGGCCCCAGGCAATCTTTATTCGCCGAGCGTCGAAAAAAGATGACATCGGCGGGCCGCGCCGCTACCCTGAAAGGACTGTGTCCCATGACACATTCCAAGAATTATGACGGCGTCAGGATCTTCGATGACTGCAGTTGCAACCCGCCCAGTGGCCAGCCCCGCCGGACAGCATGTCCTCACCAGCACAGCAGAATCTTTCGACCACTGGAGGCACCTGGTCGCGGAGTCCTTCGTTCCCCTGGCCGCCTCGAGCGCCGATGCGGACAACTTCCGCGGCCGCATGCGGGCCCGCAGGCTGGACCGGGTGGCACTCGTCGAGGTCTCCTCCTCGAGCCATGAGGTCCACCGCACGCCGGCGCTGATTGCGCAGTCCAACCAGCGCTATTTCAAGCTCAATCTCCAGCTGCAGGGCACCGGGCTCCTGATCCAGGACAACCGCGAGGCAGTCCTGCATCCGGGGGATCTCTCCATCTATGACACCAGCCGCCCGTACACGCTTGCCTTCGAGGGCGACGCCCGGCTCATGGTGCTGATGTTTCCCGGGGACGCGCTGTCCCTGCCGCCGGACTGCATCGCGCAGCTTTCGGCGCTGCGGATGGCCGCCGACGGGGGCCTCGCCGCGATCGTCGGTCCCTTCATCGCCCATCTCGCCGAGAACCTGGAGGCGCTGAGCGGCCCCAGCGGATCGCGGCTGGCCACCAACGCCCTTGATCTCGTCTCCACGATGCTGCATTCGGAACTGGACATGTCCCCCGACCGTATGAGGCCCCAGGCCCTGTTGGCGGCATCCGTCCGCGAGTACATCGATGCCCACCTGGCCGATCCAATGCTGTCACCGGCGTCCATCGCGGCGGCCCATTTCATCTCCACCCGGCACCTGCACAACGTCTTCCATGAATCCGGGACCACCGTGGCGAGCTGGATCCGGACCCAGCGGCTGGAGGGGGCGCGCCGCGAACTGCGCGATCCGCTCCTGGCCGGAATGCCGGTCGGAGCCGTGGCCGCGCGCTGGGGCTTCCTGGATGCGGCCCATTTCAGCCGCTCCTTCCGT
>NZ_CAKKMM010000712.1:0-2586 GCF_918698205.1 Microbacterium sp. Bi128
CTGCGCGACCGCGTGGCCCGCACCCGGGCGATCGCCGACGAGATCCGCCTCGAGCTGGCCGCCCCGCGGGAGTGTGCGCAGGACGCCGTGACCCGCGCCCGGACGCTGCCCGCCCCCGAGGCCCGTCGCGTCGTCGCCGAGGCCTACGCGACCGTCGCGCGCTGGGCCCGCGAGTGCGCGACCGCCGAGCCCCGGGACGGACACGTCGAGACGTTCTTCGCCGAGCAGGTGCTGGGGTCGCTCGCCGACGATCTGAGCTCGGTCGCGGACGCACTGGGTGAGGCCGGAGACGTCGACGAAGAGACCCTGTCGTCGACGCGGGTGCAGTCCCTCGCCCGACGCTTGACGCGCATCCTCGGTGCCGAGATCGAGGTGTTCGAGCGCAAGCGTTTCCCGGCGTTGTCGCACGAGCCGACCAAGGCGGCGAACCTCAACGTCTACCTGGCGCTCGTGGGCGGCGTCCACCAGCTGCGCGACCTCGACGGCATCGAGCACGTGGTCGACGTGCCGGCGTGCGACGCGGTGATCACCCTGGATGCCGACTCGATGCTGCTGCCCGAGTACGCCGCCCGCCTCCTGCACGCGCTGCAGCAGCCCGGGTACGAACGCGTCGGCGTGATCCAGACCCCCTACTCGGCCTATCGCGGTCGGCGCAGCGCCATCGAACGCCTGGCCGGCGCGACCACCGACCTCCAGCACCTGGTGCACCAGGGGCTGACGGCGTTCGACGCCACGTTCTGGGTCGGCGCGAACGCGGTGATCCGGTGGTCGCTGCTCGAGGACCTCGGCACCGTCGAGACGGTCGACGGCCGGGAGGTCGTCCGCTTCATCAGAGGACGGACCGTCATCGAAGACACCGAGGCCAGCATCGACGTCATCGGACACGGCTGGCGGCTGGTGAACTACCCCGAGCGGTTGAGCTACAGCGCCACGCCGCCGGATTTCGGCACTCTCGTCGTCCAGCGCCGCCGCTGGGCCAACGGCGGGCTGCTCGTGCTCCCGGCGCTGTGGCGGACCGCCGCGGCACGCCGGGCGGCCGGCCATCCCCTGCGCACGGCGGAGATGCTGCTGCGCACCAACTACCTCGGCTCGATCGCCTGGGTGACGGCCGGGCTGCTGGTGCTGCTGACGGTCGTGCCGCTCAACGGTGAGCTGGTCAGCATCGTCCTGATCCTCATCGCCCTGCCCTACTTCGTCGAGATGGCGCACGATCTGCGGATGCTGGGCTACCGTCGCCGCGACATCCTGGGGGTGTACGGGCTGAACCTGCTGCTGCTGGCGGTGAACCTCGCCGGCACGATCGGCTCGATCGCGCAGGCCTTCACGGGACACCGCCTCGCCTTCGCCCGCACCCCCAAGGCGGGCCAGCGCACGCCGGCGGGGGCGCTGCTGATCCTGGCCCCGCTCGTCGTCGCCGCCGCCTCGATCATCGTCGCCGTCCGCTCGGTCGGCGAGGGATCCTGGATCGCCGCCGCATTCGCCGCCTTCACCGCCGTGTGCGTGGTCGGGGCGATGGTCCGGCTCGTCGGGATCCGCAACTCCATCGCCGACCTGTGGAACGGGTGGCTGGAGTGGATCTGGGTGCCCGTCCGCGAGCGCGCCCCGGCGACGCAAGAGGACTCCGTGCCCGCGTGGCGACGCGTCTTGGACGACGGGCTGATCGAACCGGTGACCGGATGAGTCCTCGCGAGCGTCAGCGATTCTCGGGACGGCGCGTGTCGTGGGCCCGGGTCGCGGCGAGCCTCCTGGGCGGAGCGGCCCTGATCGCAGTCGGGGTGGCCGCCGTCGCTCCTCCGATCACGCTCCCGGTGACCGGTACGCCCCTCGACGAGCGGTGGTTCGCCGGCTACTACGACGTCACCCTCGATCAGGGGGCGGAACTGGCCGAGAGCGCGCTCGCGACCTCGCCCGGGGGCGCGGTCCTGGCCTTCGTGGTCGCCGCTTCGGACACCGATTGCACGCCCACGTGGGGCAAGGCCTACACCCTCGACGATGCCGCGACCCGCTTCGACCTCGACCGCCGCGTCGAACGCCTGCGCCGCGAGGGGCTTCCCGTGACGGTCTCGTTCGGCGGCGCCGTGAACACCGAACTCGCCCGCGCCTGCGCGAGCCCCGCGAGCCTCGCCGCCGCCTACGGTGCGGTGATCGACCGCTACGGCACCGACACGATCGACCTCGACATCGAAGGCGAGGCGCTCGACGACCGCGCAGCCACCGAACGCCGCGCCGCCGCCGTGGCGCTCCTCCAACGGGAACGGCCCGCGGACGACCCGCTCGAGGTGTGGGTGACGCTCCCGGTCGCGCCCGACGGCTTGACCGCGGCGGGGCGCGACCTCGTGTCGACGATGCTCGACGCCGGGGTCCAGCTCACCGGGGTCAACGCGATGACCATGAACTACGGCATCCAGGCGCCTCGAGACCTCGTCTCCGTTTCGAAGGGCGCTCTGGATGCCACGGCCGCCCAGCTCCAGGGACTCTGGGACCGCGCCGACGTCGACCTGCCGCCGGGCGGGGTGTGGGCGGTGATGGGCGCCACGCCCATGATCGGCCGCAACGACGTACCCACCGAGACGTTCACGCTCGACG
>NZ_CAKKMM010000713.1:0-2586 GCF_918698205.1 Microbacterium sp. Bi128
TCCGCATCACCGCCACCATGGCCCTGGGCATCGGCGCCCTGTTCTTCGTCCTCTCGCTCGTGATTGGCATTTCCTGGCGCGACGCCTTCCTGTTCGCCATCGGGGTGGCCGTCGCGCTGGTCCCCGAGGGCCTGCTGCCGACCGTCACGCTCTCCCTGGCCGTCGGCGCGCAGCGCATGTCCAGGCGCAACGCCCTCGTGCGCAACCTCCAAGCCGTGGAGACCCTCGGCTCCACGACCTTCATCTGCACCGACAAGACCGGAACCCTGACGCAGAACCGGATGAACGTCGTCGAGGTCTGGACCCCGGCCGGGCTGCTGACCATCAATGGCCAGGGCTACGGCCCCGAAGCCGAGATGACGGGCGGCGGCCTTCAAGAAGCCCGGCGGCTCAGTGTCGCTGCCCGCGCCGCCTCGGTGGGGCGCGCCGTCCTCCACGAAGACCGCTGGATAGCCGAGGGGGACCCGATGGAGGCGGCCATCGACGCGCTCGCCGTCCGCCTCGCCCTTCCGGGTGAGCAGCCGGAATGGCCGACGCCGTCGCACCGGTTCGCGTTCGACTCCCGCCGGCTGCGGGAGTCGGCAATCGTCGGCACCGCCCTCTTCGTGAAGGGGGCCCCGGAGTCCGTGATTCCGCTGTGTCTGGCCACCGGAGGCGGGGCTTCGGATCCCGGCTCGAACCGCGCAATGGACATGGTTGACGAGATGGCCGCCCGTGGCCTGCGGGTACTCGCCGTCGCCCAGCGCAGCCTGCCCGGGCCGCCCGGCGCCGCGTTCAAGCTGGAGGACGTCGAGGCCGGGCTGACGCTGCTGGGCCTGATGGGCCTGCACGATCCGCCCCGGACCGAGGTGAAAGTGGCACTCCAAGCGGCCCGCGACGCAGGAATCAAAGTGGCGATGGTGACAGGCGACCACGCCTTCACCGCCGCCGCCATCGCCCGGGAGACGGGGCTGCTCGGCCCCACGGAAACCGTGCTGCAGGGAGGGGACCTGCCCGGCGATGATGCCGTCCTGGCCGCACTGCTGGACTGCGACGGAGTGGTGGTCAGCCGGGTGACGCCGGAACAGAAGCTCCGCGTGGCCCGGCTCCTGCAGGGCCGCGGGCATGTCCTGGCCATGACCGGCGACGGCGTCAACGACGGCCCGGCGCTGCAGCAGGCCGACATCGGGGTCGCGATGGGACGCAGCGGCACCGACGTCGCCCGTGAGGCCGCCGACCTCGTGCTGCTGGACGACGACTTCGCCACAATCATGGCCGCGGTGGAGCAGGGCCGTGCCACCTACGCGAACATCCGGCGCTTCCTGACGTACCACCTGACGGACAACGTCGCCGAGCTCACGCCCTTCGTTATCTGGGCCTTGTCCGGCGGCCACTTTCCACTGGCGCTGGGCGTGCTGCAGATCCTCGCCCTGGACATCGGCACCGACCTGCTGCCCGCCCTGGCCCTGGGCAGCGAGGCGCCAAGCAAGGGGACGCTGAAGCGGCCGCCCGAGCGCCGGCACCTGATGGACCGCGCCCTCATGTTTCGGGTGTTTGGGCTGCTGGGACCGGTCGAGGCGCTGATGGAGATGACGGCGTATACGGTGGTTCTGCTCGGTGCGGGGTGGCGGCCCGGCGCCGAGCTGCCGGCTAGCGACGTGCTCCTGGCGGCGTCGGGCGCGGCCTTCACCACGGTTGTCCTGGCCCAGCTGGCGAACGCCTTCGCCTGCCGCAGCGCCACCGTCCCGCCCTGGCGGCTGGGCTGGTTCACCAACAGGCTGCTGCTGTGGGCCGTGCTGGCCGAGCTGGGGCTGCTGTGCGTGTTCCTGTTCCTCGGGCCGTTGGCGGCGCTGCTGGGCCACGCTCCGCCGACGCCGGGAGGCCTGGCGGTGGCGCTGGCCGCCGTCCCTGCCGTCCTGCTCGCCGACTGGTTGTACAAGATCGTCCGCCGCCGCCGGGCTGGTTCCGCCGGCGGCGCCCGGCCCGGCGCGGGAACAGGAGGCTTTCCCCCAGGCGGCACAGTAGCCGGCGGCGGCGCGCGGGTCCAAAGCCCCTGACCCCGGGACACCGGTCCCGCGCAGTATGGGTCCACCGACAATCCGCAGGAGTACTGACATGGCTGAATCGCCCGTGATGTGGTTTGACGAGATCGGCATGGCCGACGTCCCGCGGGTCGGCGGGAAGAACGCCTCGCTCGGCGAGCTCATCCGGACCCTCCAGAGCGAGGGGATACGGGTTCCTGACGGGTTCGCCACCACAGCCGCCGCGTACCGCTCGTTCGTCGTGGCTAACGGGATCGACGCCGCCATGCGATCGCGTATTGCCGCCTACCGGGCCGGGGACGCCACGCTGCGCGCCACCGGCGAGGCCATCCGGGACCTGTTCCTGGCCAGCGAGTTCCCCGGCGACATCGCCGAAGCCATCCGCGCCCACTACCGGACGCTGGGGGACCGGGCCGGCATGGACCGGCTCGCCGTGGCGGTGCGCAGCAGCGCGACGGCGGAGGATCTCCCGGACGCGAGCTTCGCCGGGCAGCAGGAGACCTTCCTGAACATTGCGGGTGAGCGGGAACTGCTGGACGCCTGCCGCCGCTGTTACGCCTCACTC
>NZ_CAKKMM010000714.1:0-2584 GCF_918698205.1 Microbacterium sp. Bi128
GCTTCGTTGGCATCTCCGGTCATCAGGAGGCACCGGATGGTCGGGTCCGCCGCAGCGATGGCCCGGCACACGTCGGCACCTGAACCGTCGGGGAGATCATCGTCAAGGATGACCAGCTCCGGGCGGAGGGCAGGGATTCGCCGGAACGCCCGGTGCGCGGATCCTGATTCTCCGGCGATGCTGAGACCTTCGGACTCCAGCAGATGGCGCAGGCCCCGTCTCACGACCTCGTGGTCGTCCAGCAGATAGACGCCCCGGCCGGCCAAAGGGGGCGGCGGGTGGATTTCCGGTTCAGCCATCATCGCCATTACGTTCCTTCGCTTTTAAGGCACCGAAGGCGTGCTGGATGATCCCGTCCGGTCCCCATCCAGCGTGCATCCATGCGCACACTGCCCGACGGGCCCCACACTAAACCGATAGGGCCGACCCAACAAGGGCCCGCGGGGGTGGATCCGTGGCTTTTCTGAACGTGTTCTGCAGACAACCGGTGTCGTAACCTCAGACCGCCACTAGAGCTCCGTCGGGGAGTATGGCCCAGAGCACGCTCGGGCGGCGTCGGGCGCTCTTGGACGCTGCGCGCTTCTCCGATGGCGCTCATGATCCCGTGGTTCGAACGTGTCGGCCGAGGATTTCGGCGCGTTTCCTGACCGCGCTAACGTAATCGGTGAAAGCCTGCTGCGTGTCGGACGCAAACTCCCGGAGCAGCAGCCCGCAAAGCGGGCCAGTGAACTCTTCTCTTACGAGCAGGTGCGTCATGCCGCCCAGCGGTTCAAGCGTGAAGGTGCGCACCCCGGTGAGCAGGCCCAGAGGCAGGCCCTGGGTCCAGGTCATCACCTCGCCGGGCATCTGCTGGACGCGCAGCCGGAAGGTGCGCTCCCCTCCGGTGTGGGTTCGGATTCTGATGGTGCCACCGTTGCGCAACTCGCCCCTGATGTGCGTGATGCCGGATTCCCAGACGGTGAAGTTCCGTGCATCGGTGATGACGTCCCAGACGGTGGAGCTTCGGGCATTGATCAGTGTCTCGGCACCGACCGAGTGCCTGGCCATGCTGTGACCCTGGCCGAGAGGGCGCCGGGTTGTGGGCACCTGGTCTGTAGACATCAGCCCGCAACCCAAGGCATTGGCCGCGGGACCGGACTGCCGACGCGACCAGCCAGGCATCGGCAGGCTCCACGGCCGATAGCGCCGGCAAGGGACAGCGCCGCGTTCTGGACGGCCATGACACCGCAGCCCTCCGCGGCCGGCAGATCGTGCATCACCAGCACGACGCTCCCTACTGATTCTTCAGACAAGGGGTTCTCCTTTTCTAAACGGAGTGACAGCCGGATAGTAGCCCGGCTTCCTGTGGGCAGCCAGAGAGTCCACTGATCGGGTTATGCCTCGCAGCCTCGGCCGGTCCGAACCGCCTGCGGGAACGCCCTCGACGGCTGGCAACCGGCCACCGTGCCGCCCAATGGCATGGAGCGACAGTCTGGAGGTTGCGCAGAAGGACACCGCACCCTGGTCGAGGACTAAGACACCACCTCGTCCATGGTCATTGCATCTGCTGCCACGCGGTGCTGGGTCGATGGCGCTCTCAGACCAGAGCCTTGGTCTTGATTCTTTCGAATTCATCAGCGCTGATTGTTCCGGAGTCCCGAAGAGCCGTGGCTTTGGAGATCTCGTCGCTCGGACTCGGTGCAGCGACGCTGCGGATGTAAGCATCCGAGGCCTCCCGGTTCTCCTGGGCCCGTGCCATGGACCGCTCCGTCATGCCCTTACCGCGGGCAATCACGTAGACCAGCACACCCAACAAGGGCACGAAGACCAGGAAGAGGATCCAGACGGCTTTCCACCAACCGCTCAGCATGTCGTCGCGGAACAAGTCGCCGATGACGGCGAACAACGCCCAGAGGAAGGCGATGAACGCGTATACGAGGAAGAACCACCAGAAAATATCCCAAAAGTTTTCCCAGAAACTCATGTCAACTTCCCTGCTTTCTGTAGGAGCGGAGTGGGTCGGGAATGCAGCCGGGCAGGACTGAGGCTAGTTGCAGACCTGCCCGGAGGGGCCTTGAGGTCAGCATTTAGTCGCCGTTTGGAGGTCACTGACCGCGGCCTGGACGTTGGCGGCGTCGTCCCGCAGGGAGGCGGCCGCCTGAGTAAGGGTGGCATCATCCGGGACGGCTCTGACGGCTGCGTCGAACTTGTTTTCGGCCGTCTTAACTGCGTCCATTTCGTCTTTGGCTACATCCTGGCTGGCCTTGACCAGGTCGTCGTAGGTCTTCGCGACCTGTTCCCGTGCCGATTTGATCTGTTCTATCGTGGCACCACGTTTGAGTGTCTGTTTGAAATTTCTCAGGGATCCGGCGAAGGGACTGGCAGCAGCGCAGGCCTGCGAAACGTTCTTCTCCGCTCTGGCGCTGCTGACACTGGTGCCGGGGCTGGACGTGCCGCAACCCGTGAGCAGTACGATGGCTGCCCCGGCTGCGATCGATCCGGCGAGGATCGGGTGTGGTCTGGACACTGGAGGCCCCTTTCCGACATGGAATGCGGCAGGGAACCCTGCCGCACGCAAGTCCGACCATTGTCTACCCGTAGTGCG
>NZ_CAKKMM010000715.1:0-2582 GCF_918698205.1 Microbacterium sp. Bi128
GTCGGCTGACCCTCGATCCCTGCGGCGCCGTCCCCAGCGGGGCGGCGCCGCACGGCCGAGTGACCCACCGTGTCAGAGGCCCCGCCTAGACTTGTGGCGCCATGACCGACGCCTCCTTGCCCCTCATCGTCGGCGCTTCCGCGCCGTCGGACGCCCGCCCCGACGCCGACCTGCTCGCCGGTCTGAACGGGCCGCAACGAGAGGCCGTCACCTACCGCGGACAGGCTCTGCTGATCGTCGCGGGGGCCGGGTCGGGCAAGACGAGCGTGCTGACCCGACGCATCGCTTCCCTGCTGCGCACGCGCGAGGCCTATCCGAGCCAGATCCTGGCGATCACCTTCACCAACAAGGCCGCGGGCGAGATGCGCGAGCGCGTCCACCAGCTGATCGGGCAGAAGGCCGACGGCATGTGGATCTCGACGTTCCACTCCGCGTGCGTGCGCATCCTCCGGCGCGAGGCGCAGCAGTTCGGCTTCACCAAGGCGTTCACGATCTACGACTCGGGTGACTCGCGCGCCCTCATCAAGCGCCTGGTGAAAGAGCACGAGGGTGACGCGTTCGGTCTCACCCCTGCGGGCACGCAGAGCCGGATCTCGAAGCTCAAGAACGAGCTGGCGGATGCCGAGTCCTACGCGCGGCAGGCCAATACGAGCGACCCCGCGGAGCGCGTGTTCATCGAGATCTTCTCGGCGTACCAGCGCGAGCTGCAGCGCGCGAACGCGTTCGACTTCGATGACCTCATCGCACAGACCGTCTACCTGTTCCGGGCGTTCCCGCACGTGGCCGACGTGTATCGCAAGAGATTCCGCCACATCCTGGTGGACGAGTACCAGGACACCAACCACGCCCAGTACGCCCTCATCCACGAGCTGACACTGCCGCCCGGCAGCGACGCCGAGCCGATGTCGGCGGGCGGCGGCATGATGATCTTCGAGGCCGAGCCCGCGGCCGAGAGCGGGGCCTCGCTCACCGTCGTCGGTGATTCCGATCAGTCGATCTACGCGTTCCGCGGTGCGGACATCCGCAACATCAGCGAGTTCGAGCGCGATTACCCGGGCGCGAAGGTCGTGCTGCTCGAGCAGAACTACCGGTCGACGCAGAACATCCTGTCGGCGGCGAACGCGGTGATCTCGAACAACTTCGACCGCAAAGACAAGAAGCTCTGGACCGACGTGGGCGCGGGCGACCCGATCATCGGGTTCACCGGGTACTCGCAGCACGACGAGGCGCAGTTCGTGGCCGACGAGATCGAGGCGCTGCACCGTACGGGCGTCGACTACGCGCAGATGGCGGTGTTCTACCGCACGAACTCGCAATCCCGTGCGCTGGAAGAGATCTTCATCCGCTCCGCGGTGCCCTACAAGATCATGGGCGGCACCAAGTTCTACGAGCGCGCCGAGATCAAGGACGCCCTGGCCTACCTCGTCGCCGTAGCGAATCCGGCCGACTCCATGGCACTGCGGCGCATCCTCAACCGCCCGCGCCGAGGCATCGGCGACGTGACCGAGACCGCGATCGCGCGCTACGCCGCCGAGCACGACATCACCTTCCGTGACGCCCTGGCGAACTCCACCCAGCTCGGCGTCGGCCCCAAGCTGCAGAAGGCGATCGACCAGCTCGATGCGGTGCTGAGCGAGGCGTCGGCGCTGATGCTCCCGGCATCCGGCGAGCTCGCTCCGTCGACCGCCGTCAGCGAAGGCCTGACGCTGCTGCTCAACAAGACCGGGTACTTCGATGCCCTGCGCGCCAGCCGCGACCCGCAGGACGAGGCGCGCCTCGAGAACCTCGACGAGCTCGTCGCCGTCACTCGGGAGTTCGCCCGCAACAACCCCGACGGCACGATCATCGACTTCCTCACCGAGGTCGCCCTCGTCGCCGACGCCGACGACCTCGACGACGCGTCCGGCTCGGTCTCGCTCATGACCCTGCACACCGCCAAGGGCCTCGAGTACGACGCGGTGTTCCTCACCGGCGTCGAGGAAGACCTGCTGCCGCACCGCATCTCGGCCGGCGAACCCGGCGGGCCGCAAGAAGAGCGACGCCTGTTTTACGTGGGCATCACGCGCGCGCGCAAGCGCCTGCACGTGTCGCTCGCGATGACCCGGGCGCAGTTCGGCGAGGTCACCGTCGCCATGCCGAGCCGGTTCCTGCAAGAGATCCCCGCCGACCTCATCGACTGGCGGCAGTCGCCCGGCGACGTCAACGGCCGCGGTGGTACGCAGTCGCGCGCGCTCAACGCGCGCGGGCGCCGTCCCGGGCAGGGTGGCAGCGGCGGGGGGAGCCGGTACGGCGACGACCTCGTGCCGCTGCCCAAGCGCGCGCCCGCTGACCCGAGCAAGTTCCCCAACCGCATCCCCGCCAAGGTGCGCGACAACGGCGACATGGAGCTCTCGTCCGGCGACCGCATCCGCCACGACGACTTCGGCGAAGGACGCGTGGATGCCATCACCGGCGAGGGTGCGAAGAGAGTCGCCCACGTGCGCTTCGACACCGTCGGGGCCAAGAAGCTGCTGGTGAAGATCGCGCCGATCTCCAAGCTGTGAGGCGCCCGGCGACACGCCGGGCGAGCGCGGGGCACGGAT
>NZ_CAKKMM010000716.1:0-2578 GCF_918698205.1 Microbacterium sp. Bi128
TACATGATCGTGTCCTAACTGCTGCGGAAGACCTGGGGTACCGCCCCAACAAGGTAGCCCAGCAATTGCGCCGCGGGCGGACAGATGCCGTCGGCCTGCTTTTCGCCGACATAGCAAACCCGTTTTACCCTGATCTTGCCAGCGGAGTGATCGCCGCGGCCACTCTGGAGGGCTTCGAGGTATTCGTCTCCAACGTCGGCATTAATGGGGAGCGACAGACCGAAGCGGCAATGGCACAGCTTGACCGGAATTCAGCCGGCCTGCTCTTCACTTCTGTAGCCGATCAGGACCGCGACTTGCTTGAAAGCCTCACCCGACGCGGTGTTCCCTTCGTGCAGTTGCACCGAGTGCTCGAGGGAGCTGCTGCCGATTCGGTAGTAGTCGACAATCTGGCTGCGGCCCGGGAGCTGGCACAACATGTGGCAGGGACAGGTCGAAAAAGGGTCGCGGTGCTCGGCGGCGCCGGCGCGTCCAGTGTTTCCCGAGACCGTGAGCGGGGCTTCCGGGAAGGCCTGGCGATGGAGGGCGCGACCGTTGTGAACGAGGACGGGCTCTGGGGTGCGCTGACCCGGGAATCCGGGGCCGCCCGGGCCCGGACGCTCTTGAGCGCCGGGCAGCAGGTTGAGGCCGTGTTGTGCGGCAACGACATGATCGCGGTGGGCGTCCTCGACGTCTGCCGGGAACGGGGGCTCCGGGTGCCGGAGGATTTGGCGGTCGCCGGATTCGACGACATGAGCTTCTCCAGCGCCGGCCCGCTGCAGCTGACCACAGTGACGGTCCCCCGCGAAATGATGGGACGGCGCGGCTTCGAACTGCTGCTCCGCAGAATCCAGGGATACGACGGGCCCCCCGAGCGCATAGTGCTCCCCCACATCCTTCAAGTCAGGGAGACAACGGGCTAAGCAACCCCCGAATGTGACTCGGACAACAAAAAATCCTCCAAAGCTCTTGCGCACCGGCCCGACGGCATGAATACTTAACTTAATCGATTCAGGAACCCTGGTTTTGGCCACGTTCGAACTTAATCGATTCAGTTCCGCAAGTGATGTGACATCCACATCGGTTCCTAAACTTCGAAGGAGAAGAATGACTGCGAATGCTGCTGAAGCAACCATGGATGAGGCTGCCGTTCCTTACCGCGGCGAGCAGCCCTATGGCATCATCGATGACGTCATCGTGCCCGGCGCTCTCGACCTGGACGCGGACGAGCGCCTGTGGGTGCCCCAGTCCAAGGACGTGTCCTTCCGCCCGCTGATTCTCTCGGCGAGCCAGGGATATTTCGTGAACATCCTGCGCGTGCGCAAATCCGGGATCCTCTCCCGCCACAGGCACGCCGGGCCGGTTCACGCGATCACCCTTAAGGGCCGCTGGCACTACCTGGAGCACGAGTGGTGGGCCGAAGAAGGGACTTACGCCTTCGAAACACCGGGCGATATCCACACGCTCGTCGTCCCTGACGGGGTCGAGGAAATGGCCACCCTGTTCCACGTCACCGGCACCTACATCTACGTGGATCCCGACGGCAACCCCACCGGCATTGAGGATGTCTTCACCAAGATTGCCCTTGCCCGGGCACACTACGAAGCAGTAGGCCTTGGCGCCGACTACGTCGATCAATTCATCCGCTAAGAGGCCTCCTCTCCCCTCGGGGGCCGGACCGCGATTCCCGGAATCGCCACAAGCTGGCCGCAACCCGGGGCCGAGTCCGGTGCTGCTCCTGCGACCACTGCAGCCAGGAGCGGCACCGGGCGGCATCCGGATACACCAATGACGCTGTCAACCTGCCCCGGCGCTGCCGGCGCCGACGGACCAGCCGTTACCAAAGACTGCGGAACTTCGAAGGAGACGAACCGATGAACAAATTCGTACAGGGCTGACCGTGAAAGCCCTTAGAAAACAAAGCACCTCACCGAAAGACGTGCGGGTGCAGGAGCATCCCAAGCCCGACCCGGCTCCCGGAGAGCTCCTTGTCCAGACACTGGCCTGCGGCCTCTGCGGCAGCGATGTGCATGCATGGCGTCAGGACACGGGTTACGAATGGGTCCATTGCCCGGTGACACTGGGTCATGAAGCGGTCGGCGTCGTTGTAGGTACCGGAGCGGGAACGGGCAGCCAATGGATCGGTCAACGCATTGTGCCCATTGCCATCGATGGCTGCGGATCCTGCGATCTGTGCCGTCGAGGAACTCGTCAACTTTGCCTGGACCGAACCGTGCTGGGGCTCTCCTTTGACGGAGCCGCCGCAGATCTCTTCTCCATCCCTGAATACCGCGCCGTGCCGGTGAACAATGAGCTGCCCGCTGCGGTTCTCGCCCTCACGGAGCCGCTGTCCGTGGCCCTGCGCGCGGTGACACGCCTGGAGCAATCGATACCGGCCCAGGCCCGTGTCATCGTCAGCGGTCCCGGGCCGATCGGCCTCATGGCCGCGTTGCTCCTGAAACAGCGCGGGCATCGGGTTACGCTCCTCGGCGCAGCACGCGACGAAGAGCATCGCCTGCCCCTGGCCCGGCTACTTGGTCTGGAAACCATCCAGGCAGAGGACGTGACCCCGGCAGGGCTGCACGGGTGGCTGGAAGGA
>NZ_CAKKMM010000717.1:0-2576 GCF_918698205.1 Microbacterium sp. Bi128
CCGCGTACGGGGGTGCCGTCGAGGTGCAGATCGTCGCGTTCCCGCAGGACGGGGTGCTGCGCCGCCCCGGCGTGCTCGACCTGCTCCGGGCCGCCGCCGCGCACGACGCCGTCCGCTGGATCGGCGGGCTGGACCCCGCGACGATCGACCGCGACCCGGTCGGTCAGATCGACGCGATCACCGCGCTCGCCGCCGACACCGGTCGCGGCGTCGACATCCACCTGCACGATCCCGCCGAGCTCGGCGCCTTCCAGATCGAGCTGATCGTCGAGCGCGCCGTGCGCCTCGGGCTGCAGGGGCGCGTGAACATCGCGCACGGCTTCGCCGTCGCGCAGCTCGACCCCGCGCACCGGCGTGACCTGCTCGCCGCGATGGGCGAGGCCGGCGTCAGCATGACGACCGTCGCGCCGCTGCGCCTGCCGCAACTGCCGCTGGACGAACTGGATGCCGCGGGCGTGCGGCTCGGGCTCGGCACCGACGGTATCCGCGACCTGTGGAGCCCGCACGGCACCGGCGACACGCTCGGGATCGCGTGGCAGTATGCCCGCGCCGGCGGACTCGTGCGCGACGACGACCTCCTGCGGGTCGTGCAGCTGGCCACCAGCGCGGGAGCGTGGGCGGTAGGACGCGAGACGCACGACCTCGTCGAGGGTGCTCGTGCCGACATCGTGCTCGTGGATGCCGAGAACCCCATGGACGCGCTCGTACGCCAGCCCGAGCGGGCCCTCGTCATCGGCGGCGGACGCGTCCTGCACGTGGCCTGAGGCGGGGCGGGGACGGTGTCCGCTCCCCGCCTGGCAGAGTGGGACGATGCCCGTCACCCCCCTGGACTTCGCCGACGACCCGCGCCTCGCCGACTACCGCGACCTCACCGACGTGTCGCTGCGTCGCGTCAGCGAGCCCGCGGGTGGCCTGTACATCGCGGAGTCGTCGAAGGTGCTCGACCGGGCGCTGCGCGCCGGACACCGTCCCCGTTCGGTGCTCGTGCAGGAGAAGTTCCTCGCCGACGCCCTCGCCCTCGTCGGCGAGGAGGCCGAGATCTACGTCGTCCCGGCCGAGGTCGCCGCGCAGGTCACCGGGTACACCGTGCACCGGGGGCTGCTGGCATCCATGCACCGTCCGCCGCTCCGGCCCGTCGAGGAGGTCGTGGCGGGCGCGCGGCTCGTCGTCGTGCTCGAGGACATCGTGGACCACACCAACGTCGGTGCGGCGTTCCGTTCGGCTGCGGCGCTCGGGGCGGACGCGGTGCTCGTGACCCCGCGGTGCGCCGATCCGCTGTATCGGCGGAGCGTCCGGGTGAGCATGGGCACGGTGTTCCAGGTGCCGTGGACGCGGTTGCCCGAGTGGACCGCGGCGAAGCCGCTGCTCGAGGGCGCGGGGCTGCACCTGGCCGCCCTCGCGCTCGCCGACGACGCCGTGACCCTCGACGCTTTCGCCGCCGCGGGGCATGAGCGCGTCGCGCTGCTGATGGGCTCCGAGGGCGACGGCCTGAGCCGCGGTGCGCTCGCCGCCGCCGATACGGTCGTGACGATCCCGATGGCCGGGGGAGTGGATTCGCTCAACGTCGCCGCGGCGAGCGCCGTGGCGCTGTGGGAGTTGGGGCGCGCGCTGCGCTGAGGTGCGGCGCTCAGACCTGCGTCTCGCGGGAGGCCGCGGCATCCTGCCCGGGGGCGAGGAAGGTCACGGGCAGCGGTTCGGGCCGCTTGGGGAGGATGTGGTCGCCCGAGGACTCGTGGCGCAGGCGCCGCAGCACCCAGGGCACGAGGTATTCGCGTGCCCAGACGAAGTCCTTCTCGCGGGCGGCGCGCCAGGTCGTCGGTGTCAGCGCCTCGGGCTGCATCGGCTGCAGGTCGTTCGGTACGTTGAGCGCCCGCAACACCATGCGTGCGACCTCGTGGTGGCCGAGCGTGTTGTAGTGCAGCCGGTCGTCATCGAAGAAGCGCATGTCCTGCACCTCTTTCAGGCCCCACTGGTTGGCGACGATGCAGTCGTAGCGGTCCGCGATGGAGCGGATGTTCTCGTTGTAGATCGCGACCTTTCCTCGGATGCCGCGGAACACCGGCGTGAACTCGGTGTCGATGCCGGTGAACACGACGACCGTGGCGCCCCCGCTGCGAAGGCGCACCACCGCGTCTTCGAACTGCTGGGAGACGGCGTCGGGATCGGTCCCGGGCCGGATGACGTCGTTGCCCCCCGCCGAGAACGTGATGAGGTCGGGCTTCAGGGCCAGGGCCGGCTCGATCTGATCGGCGACGATCTGCGCGATGAGCTTGCCCCGCACGGCGAGATTCGCATAGGCGAAATCGTCGACCTGCGCCGCCAGCACTTCGGCCACGCGGTCGGCCCAGCCGCGGTGACCGCCGTCCGGCAGCGGGTCGCCGATCCCCTCGGTGAAGGAGTCGCCGAGGGCGACGAACCGGCGCCAGGGGTGCGGGCCGGGGTTGTCGGACGCGGACGGGACGCGGGGCGAGTGCGGGTCGAGTGTCATCGAAACCTCCGCCTCCAGGCTATCCCCGGGCTCCGACACGGCAAGGGGGCCGATCGGCGGGGGTGCGCGCGTGGGTGTGCCGCCAGGG
>NZ_CAKKMM010000718.1:0-2574 GCF_918698205.1 Microbacterium sp. Bi128
GCCTGGTCCCTGCCGCCGGTTCCAGCTACTCCTACACCTATGCCACCATGGGCGAGGGCATGGCCTGGATCTGCGGCTGGTGCCTGGTGCTCGAATATGCCGTCTCCGTGGCCGCCGTCGCGGTCGGTGCGGGCCAGTACGTCAACGAGGCCCTGGCGGTCTTTGGCCTGGAACTCCCGGACGCCATCTCGCAACCGCCGGGAGCCGGCGGCGTGCTGAACGTGCCCGCAATCGTGATTGTCGCCCTGGCCACCGTGCTGTTGGTCCGCGGCGCCAAGGAGAGCGCCTGGATCAACACGGCGATCGTCCTGGTCAAGGTCGGCATCCTGCTGTTCTTCTGCGCCGTGGCCTTCACCGCCTTCAACGGCGGACACTTCGAACCCCTCATGCCGATGGGCGCCGCCGGCGTCTCCGCCGCAGCCTCCCGGGTCTTCTTCTCCTACATCGGCTTCGATGCCGCCTCCACGGCCGGCGAGGAGGCCCGGAATCCCAAGCGCGACCTCCCGCGGGCCATCCTGCTCTCCATGCTGATCGTCACCAGCATCTATGTGCTTGTGGCCGTCGCCGCCATCGGCGCGCGCCCCTGGGGCTGGTTCGACGGCACCGAGGCGGCCCTCGTGAAGATCCTTGAGGAAATCACCGGCCAGCCGTGGGTTGGCGTGGTGTTCGCCGTCGGCGCCGTGCTCGCCATCGCCAGCATCGTGCTGACCGTGCTGTACGGGCAGACCCGGATCCTGCTTTCGATGTCGCGCGACGGCCTGGTGCCCAAGGTCTTCGGCCGGATCTCGGCCCGGACCGGCACGCCGGCTGCCGGAACCATGATCGTGGGCACCGCCGTCGCACTGACCGCCGGCCTGGTGCCGCTCGGTGCCCTCGCGGACGCGACCAGCATCGGTACCCTGTTCGCCTTCGCCCTGGTGAACGTGGCAGTCATCTACCTGCGGCGGACCCGGCCCGAACTCACTCGCAGCTTCCGCGTCCCGCTCTTTCCGCTGACACCGGTTCTCGGCGCCCTCATGTGCGCTTACCTCATGGCCAACCTCGGCGCCGAGACCTGGGCGGTGTTCGGGGCCTGGATGCTCGTTGGCTGTGCCGCCTACTTCGGCTACGGCCGGAAGAACTCCAGGGTGGCTGCGCTGAGCCACGAGGACTACCTTGACCTATCAAGCCGCCACCCTGACAACACCACCACACACCAGGAAATGAAGGCAGAGATCTCATGACCATCGCCACCGAACTTCCGGCTCCCCGGTCCGCTGCTGAAGCGGGCGCGGCGCCCATCACCATGCTGAATCCGGACTTCCCGTTCAGCTACGACCACTACCTCGCCCACCCGGAGGGCCTGGGATCGGTGCCGCCCGAGCTGTACGGGACCGAGGTCGCCGTCGTCGGTGCCGGACTGTCCGGACTGGTGACCGCGTATGAGCTCATGAAGCTGGGCCTGCGGCCGGTTGTCTACGAGGCCGACAGGATCGGCGGCCGGCTGCGGACCGCCAGTTTCCCGTCCGCGCCGGGGATCGTGGCGGACCTCGGCGGAATGCGGTTCCCGGAATCCGGCAAGGCCTTCTACCACTACGTGGACCTGCTCGGGCTGCAGACCCGGGCCTTCCCCAATCCGCTGGCGCCGGCGACCTCCAGCACGGTGATCGAGCTCGCGGGCCAGAAATACTATGCCGAGACCGCCGCGGACCTGCCGCCGTTCTTCCGTGAGGTGGCGGACGCGTGGAAGGCTGCCGTGAACGACGGCGCCGCGTTCGCCGAGATGCAGGACGCCATCCGCGCCCGGGACACAGCCCGGATCAAGGACCTCTGGAACGCGCTGCTCCCGCAGCTGGACGAGCAGACGTTCTACGGCTTCATCGCCGGCAGCGACTCCTTCAAGGAAGCCGGATTCGCCCACCGCGAGGCCTTCGGGCAGGTGGGATTCGGCACCGGTGGCTGGGACACCGACTTCCCCAACTCGATCCTCGAAATCCTTCGCGTGGTCTACACCGACGCCGATGACCGGCACCGGCTCATCGACGGCGGCGCGCAGCGGCTCCCCGAGGCACTGTGGGAGCACGCGCCGTCGGGTATGGCCCACTGGCCGGACGGCACCTCGCTGGCCTCGCTGCACGCAGGCGCGCCGCGCGGCGCCGTGGACCGCATCGCCCGCGACGGCGGCGGCGACTTCCGGATCCGGGAACGCTGGGGTCGCGAATCCGCCTACCCGGCGGTGGTGACCACCTGCCAGTCATGGCTGCTCTCGACCAGGATCCACACGGACGAGGCCCTGTTCCCTGCCGAACTGTGCACGGCGATCGAGCGCTCCCACTACATGCAGTCCTCCAAGACCTTCGTCATGGTGGACCGGCCGTTCTGGAAGGTCATCGACCCGGCCACCGGCCGCGAGGTCCTGTCCATGACGCTGACCGACCGGTTGAACCGTGCCACCTACCTGCTGGACAACGGCCCGGACCAGCCGGCCGTGATCCTGCTGTCCTACACCTGGAACGACGACGCGCTGAAGTGGCTCTCGCTCACCGCGGAGGAACGGGCGGAGCTCATGTTGCACTCGCTGCAGCAGATCTACCC
>NZ_CAKKMM010000719.1:0-2565 GCF_918698205.1 Microbacterium sp. Bi128
GGACTGGCTGCGCGAAACCGGCCGGACCACCGGCAAGATCGGCGTCATCGGCTTCTGCATGGGCGGCGGCTTCGCCCTGCTGCTGGCCAATGACGGCTTCGACGCCGCCGCCGTCAACTACGGGCGGCGCCCAAAAGACCCCCGGGAGGCCCTCGCCGGTGCCTGCCCGATCGTGGCCAACTTCGGCGGCCGGGACCGCACCCTGCCCGGCGAAGCGGCGAAACTCGCGGCTGTGCTCGACGGGCTGGGCGTGGAGAACGACGTGAAGGAGTTCCCGCACGCCGGGCACGCCTTCCTCAATGATGTGGAGACCGGGCCGAAGGTGCTGCGGCCGCTCATGCGGGTCATGGGCATCGGCCCGGATCCGGAATCGGCCCCGGAAGCCTGGCAGCGGATCGAGGACCACTTCGCCAAGTATCTGAACCCCAGCTGAGTCGCGGCAGGGACCGTTTTTGGTTCTCAAACGGCCCTGCCGCGTCTTACTTGGGTGAGCGGGCGCCTGGCGTGAAACCATACGGAGCATGGCCCAGAAGATTGCGTACCAGGGTGAACCGGGCGCCAACTCCAATATTGCGTGCATGCAGATGTTCCCCGAACTGGAGAGCGTTCCCTGCGCGAGTTTCGAAGACGCTTTTGAACTGGTGGCCGTCGGCACCGCCGACCTGGCCATGATTCCGATCGAAAACTCCATTGCCGGCAGGGTGGCCGATATCCATGTGCTGCTGCCCCAGTCCGGGCTGCAGATCGTCGGCGAGTATTTTCTGCCCATCCACTTCGACCTGCTGGGCATCCCGGGCAGCACCATCGAGGCAGCCACCGAGGTCCACAGCCACCTCCACGCGTTGGGGCAGTGCCGGCGTCTGATCCGCTCCGCCAGCCTGCGCCCCGTGATCGCCGGCGATACTGCCGGGTCCGCCCGGGAAGTGCGCGACTGGAACGATCCCACCAAACTCTCGCTCGCTCCTCCACTCGCGGCTCAACTCTATGGCCTGGAGGTGCTCGCCTCCGCTGTCGAGGATGACCCCTCCAACACCACGCGGTTCGTGGTTCTGGCACGGGAAAAGCCGCTGCCGGCCCGGGACATCCTGTCCGGACCGGCCGTCACCAGCTTTGTATTCCGTGTCCGGAATGTCCCCTCAGCCCTCTACAAGGCGCTGGGAGGATTCGCCACGAACGGGGTAAACATGACGCGGCTGGAAAGCTACATGGTGGGCAATGAATTTGCGGCCACGATGTTCATGGCCGACGTCGAGGGGCACCCCGAGGATTTGCCGCTCAGACTGGCGCTGGAGGAACTGGAGTTCTTCACCACAGAGGTACGCATCCTTGGCGTCTACCCCGCCGCGGAATACAGGTCCAGGCAGGCAGCCGGCCTCTGACCGCCAGCCCGGACAAACCTTGCGAAGAAGGCCAACTCCACGCGGTCACACCGCCGCGGGCCGCCCTGCCCGCAACAGGGGGGCGAAGAACGCGGCAAGCTCCGCCGTCGCCGTCAGCGGCAGGACGTTGGCCACGTACTGGTCCGGGCGCACCACCACGATGACGCCGCCGCGGTCGATGCCGCGCAACGCAAAGATGTCCGCCGCCGGGTCGGTGCCGTAGACCTTTTCGAGGTAGGGGAGCTTGAACGGCCCC
Organism: Microbacterium sp. Bi128; assembly: GCF_918698205.1. NCBI lineage: Bacteria > Bacillati > Actinomycetota > Actinomycetes > Micrococcales > Microbacteriaceae > Microbacterium > Microbacterium sp. Bi128. The sequence goes on from NZ_CAKKMM010000719.1 coordinate 1,636, forward strand.
ACCTCCGGTTTGAACACCGCGGGGACGTTGCCGATGTCGATGCCAGTGTGATCCTGCTGGTAGATCACCTTCACGTCGAACCAGGCGTCACGGTCGACCCCTCCGGGGGTGGCGGCGAGCGGCGAGTCCGGCGCGCTGGCCAGCCACGCGGCGAGATCCGCGGCGGGCGACGGGGCCCCCGCCTGTTGTGCTGGCGCCGCCTGGTCCGCGAAGACGTAGATGCGCCAGCGGCCGTCCGCCGTGGCCTGGTGGCCGAGCTGGACCGGGTTGGTGTCGCAGACCCGCACAACCGGCGCGGACTTGAAGCGCTTGCCGACGGGAAAGCCGGTGGCCAGCTGCTGGTGCGTGGCCTCGGCGACGATCATCGACGGCGAGTACTCGGTCATGAAGCCGGCAGGGAACTCGGCGGTGCGCACGTAGAAGTCCTCGAGCTCGGAGGGGTTTTCAAACTCCTCGGGCTTCTTCGCCATGAGCGTCGACCACACCTTGTCGAAGTCGATCAGGTTCTTCGCGACCACCTGCCGCTCGGCCGAGTACGTGGACAGCAGGCTCTCCGGGCTGCGTCCCTCCAGCACGTGGCCGAGCTTCCAGCCGATATTGAAGCCGTCCTGCATGGAGACGTTCATGCCCTGGCCGGCCTTGGCGCTGTGCGTGTGGCAAGCGTCGCCGGTGATGAACACCCGCGGCGTGCGGGTGCCCAGCTCCTCCGGGAGGACGTCGTCGAACCTGTCGGTGAGGCGGTGGCCCACCTCGTACACGCTGTGCCAGGCCACGTTGCGCACGTCGAGCGTGTAGGGGTGGATGATCGCGTTGGCCTTGGCGATGATCTGCTCGATGGTGGTCTTGCGGACCGCACCGCGGTCGTCCGCGGCGACCTCGCCGAGATCGACATACATGCGGAAGAGATGCCCGCCCTCGCGCGGGATCAGC
>NZ_CAKKMM010000720.1:0-2560 GCF_918698205.1 Microbacterium sp. Bi128
GCGGAACGCTGCCCGGGGCACCGGCGAGCGGGTCACCCTGACCAAATCCCATTGGGCGCTGAAAGTGCCGGAATCCGCCCACTGACGGCCCCAAATCCGCCGTCCGAGAGGCCGCTTTACCCGCGGAATCAGACCCGCACAGCTCCATTGGCTGCCGAAAACCAGAAAGAATCCCATGATGAACCCCTCTGCTGCACTGTCCGCCCTACCCGAGGTGGTCGTTGTCGGCGAAGCACTTGTCGATGTGGTCCACACGGGGAACGGCGTCACCGAGCACCCGGGGGGCTCCCCCGCCAACGTGGCCTACCGACTCGCCCGTCTCGATGTTTCAGCGTCCCATCCGTGGCAACCGTTGTCGCGGACACCATCGGGGCAGGAGATGCCTACATGGCGACCCTCATCCTGGGGCTTCTGACCAGAGGACGCGAGGGCCTGGCTCCGCCCGTTCTCGAACAGATCGCCCGCATGGCATCCATGGCAGCCGCCATTACGGTGGGCCGTCCAGGGGCGGACCTGCCCTCCTTGGCAGAAATGCGGGCCCCGGTCAGCTGACCACCACTTTCCGTCTCCAACACCGCGGCCAATCTGACGATCACGTCAGATCCTGGCCCTTTCCTTGCCCCATCCCGAAATTGAAACGAGTGCACCTCCCATGACGGCTGTGACCACCACACACCCGGAAGCCTTCCGGCCCGCCCTGCATTACACGGCCCGAAACACCTGGCTCAATGATCCCAACGGACTGATCTACCATCAGGGCCTCTACCACCTCTACTACCAAAACAACCCCTTCGGAAACACCTGGGGAAACATGTCCTGGGGCCACGCCACGTCGGAGAACCTCACCGACTGGACCGAACAGCCTGTCGCGATTGCCTGCGACGAGCAGGAGGACATCTTCTCCGGCAGCATCGTGTTCGACAGCCAAAACTGCAGCGGGTTCGGCACCGAATCGGCGCCCCCGCTGGTGGCCATTTACACCAGCGCCTACAAGGAAGCCTCGCCGCTGCACGGCGTCCAGGCCCAGTCGCTGGCCTACAGTCTGGATGGCGGCTTCACCTGGAAAAAATACGCGGGCAATCCCGTGCTCAGTCGCAACTCGGCCAACTTCCGTGACCCCAAGGTTTTTCGCTAGGACGGAGGGGCCGGCTCCTGCTGGGTGATGGCGGCCGTCGAAGCCCACGACTACAAAGTAGTCCTCCACAAGTCCGATGACCTGAAAACCTGGGAACACCTTAGCGATTTCGGCCCCGTCAACGCCACAGGCGGAATCTGGGAATGCCCGGACTTGTTTGCTTTGCCGGTGGACGGCAATCCACTGGAGATGAAATGGGTTCTGACGGTGAATCTGAATCCCGGCGGCCCGAACGGCGGTTCAGCCGGGCAATACTTCACAGGAGACTTCGACGGCGTCCAATTCACCTCCGACTCCATCATCACCAGCGGGGAGCAGGACCCCGACCGCCTTCAGGAGTACAACTGGCTGGACTGGGGACGGGACTATTATGCCGCCGTCTCCTTCAGTGACGCCCCCGACGGCAGGCGGATCATGATCGGCTGGATGAACAACTGGGACTATGCCAATCAGATCCCGACTTCACCCTGGCGGAGCCCCATGTCTCTGCCCCGGGAACTCTCCCTGGCCACAGTTGGCGGCCGCACCAGATTAGTCCAGAACGTCGTAGAGGAAGCCGTATGCAGCGATCAGGAGCCGGCTGTTCAGGACGGCCCCGTCCATCTGGCCGGGGAAACACGCCCGATCCCAGCCGCCACGGGCACGGTTCAGCTCATTGAAGCCGAGTTCACGGCCGGGACGGCCGAAGAATTCGGCCTCGTCGTTCGCGGGAGCGGCACGGAAGGAACCCGAATCGGCATCAACCCCGCCCAGGGCCGCCTCATCCTCGACCGGACGGCCTCTGGTGACACCGGCTTCCACGGTGGATTCGCCTCCGTCGACACCGCCCCCATCAGCGCCCGGGACGGCCGATACAGCCTGAAGATCTACGTCGACCACTGCTCCGTCGAGGTCTTCGCCCAACACGGCGAACTGGTGCTTACGGACCTGATCTTCCCGGACGAAACAAGCACCCGAGTTTCCATCTACGCCCACGGCGGCTCCGCCACATTCGAGAGCCTGAGGATCACGCCCCTGGTATAGGCCGGCGTCCCACACGACGCAGCCGCACACTGCAATACGGCCGCAGCAAACCAGATATGAAAGGCACCAGCATGGAATACCGCAAACTTGGTTCATCCGGGATGTACATCAGCGAACTGGCCTACGGAAACTGGGTCACCCACGGTGAGCAGATCGACCAGGACGCCGCCACGGCCTGCGTCCGGCAGGCCCTGGATCTGGGCATCACCACTTTCGACACCGCCGACGCCTACGCGGGCACCCGGGCAGAAAACACGCTCGGTGAAGCGCTAGCCGGTGTGCGGCGCGAAAGCGTCGAGATCTTCACCAAGGTCTACTTCCCCACCGGCGAGGGCCGGAACGACCGCGGGCTGTCCCGCAAGCACATCATGGAATCCATCAACGGCTCCCTGAAGCGGCTGC
>NZ_CAKKMM010000721.1:0-2551 GCF_918698205.1 Microbacterium sp. Bi128
GGCACACTATTGAGTTCTCAAACAACAGACACACCCGGCACCACCACAACAAACAAACAGTCAAGGATCGCTCCGGAGCAACTTTTCAAACTTACCCGGCCGCTTCACCCTAGTCAAATCGGCGATCCAGACTCATTCTTGCCATAGGCGTCTGGGTCTTGGTGGCCGTTCAACTCCGGGGAGCAGCGCGGAAATAAACTCTACCACCACTTGGGCCGGCTGACAAAGCGGCACCGAAGACGGTGCAGAAAAGCCCGGAATCACGGGGATTCCGGGCCTCTCGCAAACACTTCCCTACGCGCGCCAGGTCTGCTGTCCGGGCGCTGCGCCTAGCCCAGCGGCTTGAAGTACGCGGCCCCTAGCGGAGGCAGGGTGACGGTGAGCATGGCCGGCTGTCCGTCCAGGCCGTCCTTCGTCGCGGTCAGGGTTCCGGTGTTCTCCACCCCGGAACCGCCATAGCTGGCGGCGTCGGTGTTGAGCACTTCCTGCCACTCGCCGGCGGCCGGGACGCCGAGGAGGTAGTCCGTGTGCGGCCCGCCGGAGAAGTTCACGGCGCAGACCAGCGGGTTGCCGTCGGCGTCACGGCGGATGAACGTCAGCACATTGCGGTCCGAGTCTCCCCCATTGATCCACTGGAACCCTTCGGGCTGGTTGTCCCGCTCGTACAGTGCCGGCGTGGAACGGTAGAGCTCGTTGAGGTCCTTGGTCAGGAGCTGCATGCCGTTGTGTGCCGGGATGTCCGCGAGCCACCAGTCCAGGCCGTACTGCTCCGACCACTCCGCTTCCTGGCCGAATTCGGTGCCCATGAAGATCAGCTGCTTGCCCGGGTGGGCCCACTGATATCCCAGGAATGCGCGCAGGTTTGCCAACTGCTGCCACCGGTCACCGGGCATTTTGCGCAGCATGGAGCCCTTGCCGTGCACAACTTCATCGTGGCTGATGGGCAGCAGGAAGTTTTCCGTGAAGGCGTAGACCATCGAGAACGTGATGGTGCCGTGGTGCCACCGGCGGTTGTACGGGTCCTCGGCCATGTATTTGAGCGAGTCGTGCATCCAGCCCATGTTCCATTTGAGGCCGAAGCCCAGGCCGCCGCCGCTCGTGGGCGCCGTGACGCCCGGGAATGCGGTGGATTCTTCGGCAATCATGACCGCGCCGGGGTGGGTTTTGTAGACCGTGGCGTTGACCTCCTGGAGGAATGAGATCGCTTCCAGGTTTTCGCGGCCGCCAAAACGGTTTGGCTGCCACTGACCCTCTTCGCGGGAGTAGTCGAGGTAGAGCATGGAGGCGACGGCGTCCACGCGGAGCCCGTCGATGTGGAACTCATCGAGCCAGTACAGGGCGTTGGCCACCAGGAAGTTACGCACCTCCCTGCGGCCGAAGTCGAAGATCAGCGTTCCCCAGTCCGGGTGTTCGCCCAGGTTCGGATCGGCGTGCTCGTATAGTGTTTCGCCATCGAACCGGGCCAGGGCCCACTCGTCCTTGGGAAAGTGCGCCGGGACCCAGTCGAGGAGGACGCCGATGCCGGCTTGGTGGAGTTCGTCAACGAGGTGGCGGAATTCGTCCGGGTGCCCGAAGCGCGAGGTCGGCGCGAAGTACGAGGTGACCTGGTAGCCCCACGAGCCGCCGAAGGGGTGCTCGGCCACAGGCATGAACTCCACGTGGGTGAAGCCGAGCCATTTGACGTATTCCACGAGTTCCTTGGCCAGTTCGCGGTAGCCCAGCCCCACCTTCCAGGAACCGAGGTGGACCTCGTAGACGCTCATGGCCGAGTTGTGCGGATCGCGGGCGGCGCGGGCCTGCATCCACTCGGCATCCTTGAAGACGTAAGAGGGCTCCACCACCCGGGATGCCGTCAGCGGCGGGACTTCGGTGCCGAAGGCCAGCGGGTCCGCTTTTTCCACCCAGTATCCGTGCCGGGTCCTGAGTTCAAATTTGTAGCACGCCCCTGCTACAACCCCGGGAATGAAGACTTCCCACACACCGGTGGAACCGAGGGAGCGCATGGAGTGTTCGCGGCCGTCCCAGCCGTTGAAGTCGCCCTTGACGCGCACTGCCTGGGCGTTCGGGGCCCAGACGGCGAAGGACACGCCGTCGACGTCGCCAAGCGAGGACTTGTAGTGCTGCACGTGCGCGCCGAGGACATCCCACAGACGCTCGTGCCGGCCCTCACCGATCAGGTGCAGGTCTACTTCGCCGACGGTTGGCAGGTAACGGTAGGGGTCGTCCATGACCTGGGGCTCGTGGTCCTTGTAGGTCACCTCGAGCCGGTAATCCGGCACATGGCCGCGCTCGAGCGGCTCCATCACGGCCACCCATACGCCGCTCGATTCGTGCGTCATGGGCGTCGAACCTGCCGACGTCACGACCGAGACCGCTTCCGCCAGGTGCTTGACCGTCCGGATGGTGACATGGCCATGGTCATCGAGATGGGCGCCGAGGACCGAGTGGGGCGCGTGGTGTTCGCCGCTGGAGACCCTTGCAAGGGTCTCGCCATCCACGGGCAGTGGTGTGCCGGGCCGATCGATACGTGCTGATCCTGTCATTTTTATAC
>NZ_CAKKMM010000722.1:0-2549 GCF_918698205.1 Microbacterium sp. Bi128
GGCGAGGACACCGGATACGCCTCGCACCGTGCCCTAATGTTCCAGCAGCTGCCCACCGCCGGGCTGCCGTTCCAGTTCGCCAGCTGGGAGGACTACGAGTCCTACGTCCAGGACATGTTCACCACCGGCGTGATTGACACGCTCTCCGAGATCCGGTGGGACATCCGCCCCGTTCCGGCGCTTGGCACCATCGAGATGCGCATTTGCGACGGCCTGGCGACCCTCGAGGACGTTGGGGCGATCGCGGCGCTGACGCAGTGCCTTGTCGACGAGTTTTCCACCACGCTGGAAAACGGCGGCACCATTCCCACGATGCCCCCATGGCATGTGCAGGAAAACAAGTGGCGCGCGGCCCGGTATGGCCTGGACGCGATCATCATCCTCGACGCCGACGGCAACGAGCAGCTCGTAACAGAGCACCTGCGCGAGACGCTCAAGCGGCTTGAGCCTGTGGCGGCGAAGCTGGGCTGCAGCGCCGAACTGGCCGACGTCGAGAAGATCATCGAGCGCGGCGCCGGCTACCAGCGGCAGCGCCGGGTCGCCGCCGAGCACGGCGGGGACCTGCGCGCCGTCGTCCTGGACCTGGTCAAGCAGATGCGCCAGGGCCCGGACGCCTAGCTCCGGCGCCCAACAGCCGCCACGCAGGCGGCCGAAGCCCCAGGCCGTCTAGCTCCACGCGGACGAAGCCTCAGGCTGTGGCCTCAGGCGGAGACGGTCGTGACCGGCATTGAGGAATCCGGCGCAAAGCCGATCCCGCTCGGTTTCACGCCGGCCATCACCAGTTGCGCCCCAAGCGCGGCCACCATGGCGCCGTTGTCCGTGCACAGCGGCAGCGGCGGCACCGTCAGCCGGATGCCGGCCGCACTGCAGCGTTGTTCGGTGAGCTGGCGCAGCCGCGAGTTGGCGGCGACCCCGCCACCCAGGAGGACCTCCGTGATGCCGTTTTCGCGGCAGGCGAGCACTGCCTTGGCGGTAATGACATCCACCACGGCTTCCTGGAAGGCCGCGGCGATGTCCGCCACGGGCACCTCCTCGCCGCGGGCCTCGAACTGCTCCACGCAGCGGGCGACGGCGGTCTTGAGCCCGCTGAAGGACCAGTCGTAGCGGTGCGGCCCGGGCTCCTCGGCGGTCCCCATGTACTTGGGCTGGGTGAGCCCGCGCGGGAACCGGATGGCTTTGGCGTTGCCCGTGCGCGCGAGCTTGTCGATGGCCGGACCGCCCGGGTAGCCCAGGCCCAGGAGCCGCGCCACCTTGTCATACGCTTCGCCGGCGGCGTCATCGATCGTGGAGCCCAGCAGCTCGACGTCGTCCGTGATGCTCCGGATCCGCAGGATCTCGGTGTGGCCGCCGGAGACCAGGAGCGCGCCCATATTCTCCGGCAGGGCGTGCGGCGTTGTTTGCGGCGACGGCGCGCCGGCGCCCTGCTGCAGGAGCCCGACGCCGACATGCGCCACCAGGTGGTTGATGGCGTAGAGCGGTTTGCCGGTGGCGACGGCGAGCGCCTTGGCCGCGCACACTCCCACCATGAGGGCACCTGCCAGGCCCGGCCCGGAGGTGACGGCGATCGCGTCGATGTCCGCGAGCGTCACTCCCGCCTCCGCGAGGGCCTCCTCGAGGGTGGGGACGAACGCTTCGAGGTGGGCGCGGGAGGCGATCTCGGGGATCACGCCGCCGAAGCGGACGTGTTCGTCCATGGAGGACGAGACGGTGTTCGTCAGCAGGGTGGTCCCCCGGACGATGCCGACGCCGGTTTCGTCGCAGGAAGACTCGATGCCGAGCACGAGCGGCTGGGTGCGGTTCATGGTCGGCCTGCTTCCGTTGGCTGGGGGCTGAGCGGTTCGCGGGGCAGCTGGAGCCGCATGATCAGGGCGTCGACGCCGTCCCGGTAGTAGCGGGGCCGGATGTGGATCTGTTCGAAGCCGAAGCGCAGGTAAAGCTGCTGGGCCCGGGGGTTGTCCGCCCTGACCTCGAGCAGCACATCCTGGGCGTTCCGGCGCCGGCGTTCCGCGATCAGCTCGGTGAGCAGGGCAGAGCCGATGCCCTTGCCTTCCTGCTCGGGCACCACGGCGATCGTCTGGACGGCCGATCCCGCCGTGGGTCTCCGCCACGAGGTAGCGGCGGGTATCCACCTGCGCCAGCTCGTCGTGGAACATCTGCAGCGGCCAGGCATCCACGGGAAAGAGCCGGAGTTCCAGGGCGTGGATGGCGGGGATGTCCGCGGCGTCCATGTCCCGCAGGGTGACTCCGCCGGGCAGCCGGACGGCTCGCTCCGCGCTCACAGGGCACGCTTCCGGGGTCCGGGCACCTGGGCGTCGGATTCGCGCAGATACAGGGGGGTGGAGTCCAGGAGCTGTTCCCCCGCGGAGAGCCGGGCGAGTGCGAACTGGCCGAGCGAGAGGGCCTCCGGCTGGCGGGTGCTGAATTCCGCGACCGCTTTGACGGCCTCGGAGTAGATTCCTGCCCCTGCACCGTACACGGGCAGATCCGGCAGGTCCGCGGCGAATCCCACGTGCGGGCCGTCCTCCAGATGCGGCAGCTGGGCATCGGAG
>NZ_CAKKMM010000723.1:0-2546 GCF_918698205.1 Microbacterium sp. Bi128
GGGCAGCAGGGTGACCACAATGGCGATGGAGCCGATGTAGAACACGAGGATGCGCCAGACGGTGGACTTCACGGCCTTCTTGACGGCATCGACCGGGTTCTCGGATTCGCCGGCGGCAATGGTGGCAATTTCCGCGCCGAAGAACGAGAACACCACCACGAGGATGCCGGCCAGGACGGCGCCGGGGCCGTTGGGCATGAACCCGCCGTTGCCGATCAGGTTGTCCAGGCCGGGCGCCGGAACGCCGGGGATGAGGCCCAGGATCGCGGCGACGCCGAAGAGCAGGAAGAGCACGATTGCCGCGACCTTGATGGAAGCGAACCAGAACTCGAACTCGCCGAACGACTTAACGGACCCGAGGTTGGTCAGCGTCAGCAGCACCATCAGGGCAAGCGCCCACACCCACTGGTCAATGCCGGGGACCCAGCGGTGCATGATCGCTGCCCCAGCCGTTGCCTCGATGCCGAGGACAATGATCCAGAACCATGCGTAGAGCCAGCCGATGCTGAACCCGGCCCAGCGGCCCAGGGCCTTGTCCGCGTAGGTGGAAAATGAGCCGGTTTCCGGGTTGGCCGCGGCCATCTCGCCCAGCATCCGCATGACGAGGATGACCACGAGTCCCGCCGCGGCGTACGCAACCAGGATGCCGGGGCCGGCCTGCTGGATCGCCGCACCCGAACCGACAAACAGTCCGGCGCCGATCACGCCGGCGATGGCAATCATGGACAGATGCCTGGGTTTCAGGGATTTTGAAAGCTGCTGGTCAGCGGGCATGGAAGCGCCGTCCTTCGTGGGGGGTTCAGGCCCGCTCGATGCCGGCACGGAATCGAATCCATGCTGTGCGGCGGACCACAATGTCGTTTCACACTAGACCGCGCGGCGGACCGTCCGTCTTGTGCAGTCCCACAAATGACGGCCGGTCAGACCGGGCCATCACCCAACGCGAGGGCCATAGGGTCAACCAAAGTTGCCTCACGGGCAATTCGGCAATGTGCCTGAAACCACTGCTTCAGGTACTACCTGCCGGTAACCTGCCTTGCGGCGGCAGGGCGGCGGCCGTCAGTAGTCCGCGATGCTGGGCACCACGAGGCCGGTCTCATATGCGTACACCACGGCCTGGACGCGGTCGCGGAGGTGGAGCTTGGTCAGGATCCGGCGCACATGCGTCTTGACGGTGGCCTCGGACAGGAAGTACCGGTGCGCGATTTCGGCGTTGGAGAGTCCCTCCGCCATCGCCCCGAGCATCTCGTTTTCGCGGGGTGTCAGGTCCTCCAGCAACGGGTCCCGCGCCGGGCGTGCGGGGCTGCCGGCCTGCTGGCCGCCCTCGTCCGCCCCGGCGTGCTGGCCGCCGGCGCCGCCTGTCCCTGCAGGATCCGGGCCGCCTGCACCGCGGACATAGGTCTCCAACAGCCGCTGCGTAACACGGGGTGCCACCACGGCGTCGCCACTGGCCACCACCCGGACCGCGCTGACCAGTTCTGCCGGCGCCACGTCCTTGAGCAGGAACGCAGAGGCCCCTGCCCGCAGTGCTGCAAAGGCGTATTCATCGAGGTCAAAGGTGGTCAGGATGATGATTTTGGCGTCGGAGCCCGAGGCGGCGATCGCCCGGGTGGCCTCGATCCCGTCCAGCACCGGCATCCGTACATCCATCAGGACGACGTCGGGCGCGAGCTCCCGGACGTGGCGGACCGCTTCGGCGCCGTTGGATGCCTCGCCCACGATGCGCAAATCGTCTTCACCCTCCAGGATGAGGCGGAAGCCCATCCTAAGCAGCGGCTGGTCATCCACCAGCAGGACGCGTACCGGCGTGTTGTCGGACATTGTTTCCCCTTGATTCCGTGGCATTCTCGCCGTTGCAGTTCAGTTCCGCGTGCACGCGCCAGCCGCGGTCACCGGCGCGCCCGGCGTACACGGTGCCAGCGTAGATCCTGGCCCGCTCCCGCATCCCGGCGATTCCATGCCCGGTGCCGAAGGAGTCCAGTGCGTCAGGCTTCGCCTGCGCGCCGGTCCCGGGAGCGCCCGGGTCAACGGTGCCCCTGCCGTCGTCGAGCACTTCAATGGTGACGCGGGAGCCGTTCCGGACAATGCTGACCTCCACCCGGCTGAGGGCGCGGCCGTAACGCAGCACGTTGGTCAGCGACTCCTGCACAATTCTGTAGACGGTCAGCTGGAACGCCGCATCGTCGGGCAGGGACGGGCCGGTGTGCGTGTAGTGCAGGGGCAGTCCCGCGGTGCGGAAGCCCTCGAGCAGTTTGGCCAGGCTGCCCCCGGCCACCAGCGGCTCGCGCGGGGCATGTCCGGTGGGGGCGTCCTCGCGCAGCACGCCAAGGACGCGCCGCATGTCGGCCAGCGCGGTGCGCCCGGTCCGGGAGAGTTCGGCCAGGACGCCGGCGGCGCGCTCCGGATCCTTCTTGACCACGACGGCGGCGCCGTCCGACAGGCTGATCATGACCGTCAGCGAGTGCGCCACGACGTCGTGCATTTCGCGCGCGATCCGGTTCCGTTCCGTGACCGAGCCCAGCTGCTGGGCCCGGGCGGCCCAGGCC
>NZ_CAKKMM010000724.1:0-2545 GCF_918698205.1 Microbacterium sp. Bi128
CCCTCGTCGAGCGCACGCCGGAGTCGCTGCGCATCATTTCGCACGACGACGACGAAAAAGTCCGTTCCGTCCAGCTGTACGGCGTGGACCCCGTCACCGTCGGCCAGGCCGTCCGGATGCTGGTGGAGGAGGACCGGGCGGACCACATCGACCTCAACTTCGGCTGCCCCGTGCCCAAGGTCACCCGGCGCGGCGGCGGATCGGCCTTGCCGTGGAAGATCGACCTCTTCACCTCCATCGTCCAGACCGCGGTGAAGGAAGCCTCCAAGGGCAATGTCCCGTTGACCATCAAGATGCGCAAGGGCATCGACGAGGACCACCTGACCTACCTGGACGCCGGCCGGATTGCCCGCGATTCCGGCGTCGCAGCCGTCGCGCTTCATGGCCGCACGGCCGCCCAGTTCTATTCCGGCCAGGCCGACTGGTCCGCCATCGCCCGGCTGCGCGAGGCCCTGCCGGACATTCCCGTTCTCGGCAACGGAGATATCTGGTCCGCGGAGGACGCGGTCCGGATGGTCCGCGAAACGGGTGTGGACGGCGTCGTCGTCGGCCGTGGCTGCCAGGGCAGGCCCTGGTTGTTCGGCGACCTCATGGCCGCGTTCGAAGGCAGCGACCAGCGGCACCGGCCGGACCTGCGCCAGGTTGCCGAGAGCGTGTACCGGCACGCTGAGCTCATGGTCGAAACGTTCGGGGACGAGGGCAAAGCCCTGCGCGAAATCCGCAAGCACATTGCCTGGTACTTCAAGGGCTACGTGGTCGGCAGCGAACTGCGGACCAAGCTGGCGCTCGTCACCAGCCTGGAGGTGCTGCGCGGCACCCTGGACCAGCTGGACCTCGACTCGCCGTATCCCGGAGGCGACGCCGAGGGTCCGCGCGGCCGCGCTGGTTCGCCCAAAAAACCGGCACTGCCAAAGGACTGGCTGCTGAACCGGACGCTGGATGACGCCCAGACCCGCGATATTTCCTTCGCCGAACTGGATGTCTCCGGTGGCTGAGACCCGGACCACCGCGCCCGTCCTGGACGGGTATACCTCCCGCGACTGGGCCCGCTGGGTCGAGGAGCCGCCCAAGAGCACCTACCGCTCGGACTTCGAGCGTGACCGTGCAAGGGTCCTGCACTCCTCGGCGCTGCGCCGGCTCGGCGCGAAGACCCAGGTGGTGGCCCCGGATACCGACGACTTCGTCCGGACCCGGCTCACCCACAGCCTCGAAGTTGCCCAGGTGGGCCGCGAACTGGGCCGTGCGCTGGGCTGTGACCCCGACGTCGTGGACACCGCATGCCTCAGCCACGACCTCGGCCACCCGCCTTTCGGCCACAATGGCGAAGCGGCCCTCAACGAGGTGGCGCACGGGATCGGCGGCTTCGAAGGCAACGCCCAGACGCTGCGGCTGCTGACCCGGCTGGAGCCAAAGGTTCTGGCCGCCGACGGCCGGCCGGCCGGCCTGAACCTGACCCGGGCCAGTCTCGATGCCGCCGCCAAATACCCGTGGTCCGCGGTAAACGCCCCCGTTATCCACGGGGAGCGGACCAGCAAGTTCGGTGCCTACGAGGACGACCTCCCCATCTTCGACTGGATCCGCGACGGCGCCCCGGAACGCCGGTCCTGCCTCGAAGCGCAGGTCATGGACCTGGCGGACGATATCTCCTACTCGGTGCACGACGTCGAGGACGCGATCGTGGCAGGGCACTTCCAGCTGCGCTGGATGGACAACCCGGACCACCGCGCCCGCGTCGTCGGCTACGCCAAGCAGTGGTACCTGCCGCACAACGATCCCGCCGCGATCGACGCCGCCCTGGCCCGGCTGGAGGCCACGGATGTCTGGGTGCGCGAGGCCGACGGCAGCCGCAAAGCCATGGCGGCGCTCAAGGACATGACCAGCCAGCTCATCGGCCGCTTCTGCCAGAGCGCGCTGGAGGCCACCCGCACGGTCTACGGCCCGGAAAACCTGACCCGCTACAACGCTGAGCTGATCGTTCCGGATGAAACCGTGATGGAAATCGCGGTCATGAAGGGCCTGGCCACCACCTTCGTGATGACCACCGAACACCGGCAGCCCATCTACGAGCGCCAGCGCGAGGTCCTGCATGCCCTCGTCACCGCGCTCAGCGCCACGGGGGACCGCCATCTGGAACCGATGTTCGCCGCCGACTGGCTCGACGCGGGCGACGACGCCGCGCGGCTGCGTGTCGTCATCGACCAGGTCGCGTCGCTGACGGACGGCTCGGCGCTGGCCATGTACGAGCGTCTCGTGGGCAGCCTGCCGTCGCTGTGGTGAGGGCCGCCATGGCCGGCCCGTCGGCGTCGTACCCGGGGACTAGGATGGCAATGTGGCCGGCCTGATCAAACGCGAAGACATCGATGAAGTACGCCAGCGCACCGACATCAAGGAAGTCGTCGATGGCTACGTGACGCTCAAGGGAGCCGGGCTCGGGTCCTACAAGGGTCTGTGCCCCTTCCACGACGAGCGTTCTCCATCTTTCACCGTTCGACCCCAGGTTGGCCGGTACCACTGCTTTGGCTGCGGCGAGGACGGCGACGTCATC
>NZ_CAKKMM010000725.1:0-2545 GCF_918698205.1 Microbacterium sp. Bi128
GGTCTGGCGCGACACCGACGGTGCACTCACGCACTTCGTGGCCGGCGTCGGCACCGGGGGGACGATCAGCGGCACCGGTCGCTACCTCCGCGAGGTGGCGGGTTCGTCGGTGCGGATCGTCGGCGTCGACCCCGTCGGCTCGATCTACTCCGGCGACGACATCCACGGCTACGACGTCGAGGGCGTGGGCGAGGACTTCTGGCCGCCCGCGTTCGACCCCACCGTGGTCGACGCCTACGAGCGGGTGTCGGATGCCGAGTCCTTCGCGATGACGCGACGCCTCGCCCGCGAGGAGGGGCTGCTCGTCGGCGGCTCCAGCGGCATGGCCGTCGTCGGTGCCCTGCGCGTGGCGCGCGATCTCCCCGCCGACGCCGTCGTCGTGGTCCTCCTGCCCGACCACGGCCGCGGCTACCTCAGCAAGATCTTCGACGACGCGTGGATGACCGCGCACGGCTACGACGTCGAGCCCGTGGCATCCGTCCTTCCCCTCTCCGACCCCGAGGAGCACTCCGCATGAGCACCCATGACGCCGCCCGCGGCTTCGACAGCCTCGCCGTCCACGCGGGTCAGGCCTTCGACCCCGCGACCGGCGCGGTCATCCCGCCGATCCACCTGTCGACGACGTACGCGCAGGACGGTATCGGGGGACTGCGCGGCGGGTACGAGTACGGCCGCAGCGGCAACCCCACCCGCACCGCGCTCGAGACGCAGATCGCCGCGCTCGAGGGCGGGGTGCGCGCGCTGTCGTTCGCGTCGGGGCTGGCCGGTGAGGACGCGCTGCTGCGCGCAGCTCTCGTCCCGGGCGACGAGGTGCTGCTCGGCAACGACGTGTACGGCGGCACCTACCGCCTGCTCGCCCGCGTGCTGGGTCCGTGGGGCGTGAAGCTCCGCGTGGTCGACATGAGCGACCTGGATGCCGTGGCCGCGGCGATCTCCGAGCGCGCGCCGCGCATGGTCTGGGTCGAGACGCCCAGCAATCCGATGCTGCGCATCACCGACATCGCCGGGCTCGCCCGCCTCGGGCACGAGGCCGCGGCGATCGTCGTCGTGGACAACACCTTCGCCTCTCCCGCGTTGCAGCGTCCGCTCACGCTCGGCGCCGACGTCGTGGTGCACTCGGCGACGAAGTACCTCGGCGGCCACTCCGACGTCGTGGGTGGCGCGCTCGCGTTCGCCGACGCCGACCTCGCCGAGAAGGTGCAGTTCCTGCAGTTCGCGGCGGGCGCGGTGTCGGGACCGTTCGACGCCTACCTGACCACGCGCGGCATCAAGACGCTCGGCATCCGGATGCAGCGGCACAGCGCCAACGCGCAGGCCGTCGCCGAGCACCTCGCCGGACACGACCGCGTGGCGAAGGTGTACTACCCGGGCCTGCCGTCGCACCCGGGCCACGCGCTCGCGGCATCCCAGATGAGCGGTTTCGGCGGCATCGTCTCGCTCGAGCTCGCCGACGGGGCCACCGCGCGCCGCTTCGCGGAGTCGACCCGTCTGTTCACCCTCGCCGAGTCCCTCGGCGGGGTCGAGTCGCTCGTCAACTACCCGGATGCCATGACCCACGCGTCCGTCCGCGGCACGGAGCTCGCCGTTCCCGACACGATCGTGCGTCTGTCGGTCGGCATCGAGTCCGCCGAGGACCTCGTGGCCGACGTCGACCAGGCGCTCGCCGGCCTCTGACGCACGGGAGCCCGACACCGCACGGCATCGGGCTCCTGGCATCCATCAACGCGATCTGCTCCGAGAAACGCTCGCTGAGCGCGTTTGCCGGTGCAGATCGCGTTTATCGGTGGGGCGGGGCTCAACGTTCGGCGCGGGCCAGGTTCTGCTCCAGTTCGTCGCGGTTCTGGCGGACGACGTACGCGGGCTGGTCGCGCTCGACGCGCCAGCTCTCGGCGAGAGGACCGGCCGAGACGGCGTCGTAGCCGAACTCGTCGTAGATGCGCGTGACCAGGGCCACGGCTTCGGCGGAGTCGCTCGAGGTCGCCAGGGCGCGGCGGTCCGGGGTGCCGGCGGGGGAGCCGTCGGTCAGGATGTCGGCGGCCAGGATGTGGTTGAACGCCTTCACCACGGTGCTCTCCGGCAGGTGCTGCTGCAGCATCTACGACGTCGTGGTGCGCTTCTCGTCGATATCGGCGATGCGGCCGTCGCGCTCCCAGTAGTAGTTGTTCGTGTCGAGCACGATCTTGCCGCGCAGCGGCGCGACGGGGACCTCGCGGTATGCCTTGAGGGGGACCGTGCCCACGACGATGTCGCCGGCCTCGCCCGCGTCGTGCGCGGTGGCGGCGCGGGCGTGATCGCCGAGCGTGCCGACGAGGTCGGCCAGCGTCTCGGGCCCGCGGGAGTTGGCGATGACCACGTCGTAGCCGTTGTCCACGAAGCCCCGAGCGAGGGCCTGGCCGATGTTTCCTGCGCCGATGATTCCTACTGTCGTCATGCAGGAGGCGAACCGTTCGGTCCGCAGACGCATTCCCGAACGGGCGATTCGGCGCGCCGAGTTAGTTAGTTAGCATCCTGAGATATCAGTGTCAAGAGGGAGTGGGTTCCGGGG
>NZ_CAKKMM010000726.1:0-2543 GCF_918698205.1 Microbacterium sp. Bi128
CAGCAGGAGGTCCATCTGGGCGTACCGTTCGGCCGGGACCGCGGCCCTGCCGGGCCGGAAGACCTTGATGTAGCATCCCTCCGCCCGGATGATCGCCCGCGTGTAGGGCCAGTGGGAAATGATTTCCCCGCGCTGTCTTTCGGTCCGAAGGGCCGGCAGTTCGGGATCGTCCTCCGGCAGGATCTCAAAGTGGCCATGGCTCAGATGTGCTCCCCGAACGCCGGGCCGTTCTGCAGTCCGGACCTCCAACAAGTATTCTCCCGGTTCTTTATCGGGCCACGCGTTGTGGACGCGCCACGGGGTGCCGGCGTCGTCGGTGTATTTCCAAAGCGGTGGGTGCCAGCTCATGCGATCAACTCCAGGGCCCGGCGGATATGCCAGCTCGTGTCGGCCGGCCAGTCGCTGGCCCGGTTCCTGAACGGGTCGACGCTGTTCAGGAACAACCGGAAGGCCGCCCAGGTCTCCACCCTGGCCTGCGATACGTGCCCGCCGGCCTCGCGGTAACCGTCGATCAGCTGGGCCGTCTTGCGGCCGCCGGCGACGGGCCCGACGCCGGCGGGGTCTGCGATGTCCTCCACCGCGGCAAAGGACCCAAGGTCCCTCGCCGGGTCGGAGGTTGTCACGCGGTCGAAATCGATGATGCGGATGGCCGGGCCGTCCACCAGTACTTGGTCCGCCGAAAAGTCACCATGGACCATCACCGGCTGTTGCCTTCGGGGGCCGGCGGCGCCGACAGCTGCCAGGAGCCGGCCGGTGAGCGCGTCCACCGGAGCCTCGAGCCCGGGGAGCAGGCAAGTGATCATGGACCGCGTGGCCATGAGCTGGCTTACAAGGTCCTCCATGTCCGCCATCGGGTCCGCTCCGGTTCCCGCGTCCATTCCATGGATCGCCGCCAGGGCTTGGCCGGCCCGGTAGGCGGCCGGATCGTTGTCGACGCCGCCCAGGTCTCCGTGGCCCCAGTCCGGGGAGGCGCTGATGCCGTGCGCGGCGCATTCCGGGTCGGCGAGTTCGGGCAGGACCGGGATGCCTTGGCTCTGAAGCCGCTGCCGCAGGCGGAGGCCTTCGGCAGCTTCGTCAGCTTGGACGGCGGTCTTGACGACGACGGGCAGTGTCGCCGATGGGATCCTGACAACGAGCCTGCGCTCCGGGTTGTATCTCAGCACGCTGACCGGGGGGTCCAGGAAGCGCCCTGCCGCGGGGAGCGCTCCGAGCCGTCCGAGTCCGTGGTCCCGGAGCCACCGCAGGTTGGGGCGCAGCGGCCAGTCCTCTTCGATGGGGCCGACAGCCACGACGACGTCACCGTGCGGACGGTCGGGCTGGACAAGCCGGATGCCGCCGTCGCGCTTTTGCGAGCTGTCTGCCCGCTGCTGCAGTTTCCCGACGTGCTCCGGTGTTGTGGTCAATGCCCAGCCGTAGCTGCCGGCGCCGCTGCCGTAGCTGCCGCTGCCGGCCCGGCGGAAGGCGACGAGGGCGGAGGTGTGCGGTTTGTAGCGGGTCCTGATGATCCGGACGCTTTCGCCCAGGAGCTCTGAGAGCAGCTCGTCGTCGAGCACCCAGTTCAGGCCAGGGATCCGGGGGTCCCGGGCCGCCAGGGCACGGTCGGCGTCGCGCCGCTGCGCCTGCAGCCACTCTTCCTGCAGCCTTAGTCCCTGCGGGGTGCTCATGTCGGCACCTTGAACAGTTCACCCGGCTCGGGGGTCTGCTGCCTGTGGACCCAGCCGGCAAAGCGGGAATCCGGATCGGCCAGCAATGACTGCGGCGGCCCGTCTTCCAGGATTTGGCCGTCTTCGAGCCAGATCACCCGGTCGCACGATTGGGCCGAGTTGACGTCGTGGGTGATCGTGATGGAGGTCCGGCCCTCGGTGAGTGTGTCCAGGGCGCTGAGGACCGAATCCCGGGATGCCGGATCGAGCCCGGCGGTCGCCTCGTCCAGGATCACGATCGGGGCCTTGCGGAGCATGGCACGGGCGACGGCCAGCCGTTGACGCTGGCCCCCGGAAAGATTGTTGGCCGCCTCGCCAAGGACGGTTTCGTAGCCCTGGGGCAGCGCACGGATGAAACCGTCGGCCTGGGCGAGGGCCGCCACAGCTTCGATCTCCTCATCGGTGGCATCGAGGCGGCCGAACCTTATGTTCTCCCGGACGGAGGTTCCGAACAGCACGGAGTCCTGGAGCAGGATGGAGACGTGGGCGCGGACGGAAGCGATCTTGAGGTCCCGCAGGTCCTCGCCGCCGAGGCTGACACTCCCCTTCCACGGGTCCACCATCCGAAGGATCATGCTTGCCAGTGTGGACTTTCCGGCCCCGGAGGGCCCCAGAACGGCGCAGTGTTGACCTGCCGGTATGGTCAGGGTGATTCCCTTGAGTACCGCGGTTTCCTCGAAGTGGCCGGCCCAGACGTCATCGAACACAATGTCCGGGTGCGGGTTCCTGAGGGCGACGGCGTGCGGTGACTCGGGCACGTCACTCTGGGCCTCAAGCAGGTCCGCAACCCGTTCCCCGGAGGCCGTCGCGCGGGCGATGCGGCTCGTGTACCTGGCCACA
>NZ_CAKKMM010000727.1:0-2542 GCF_918698205.1 Microbacterium sp. Bi128
TAAGTATCCTCCGCGTTACAGCAGGGAGTCAAAGCGCAAAACTCTGTCCAAAGGAAAACCTAAGGCGGCAATAGGGAACTATTACTTCTTTCGGGTAATTAGCTTCCCAGGGTCCCGGATTCCGGTCCTTTGGCCCTAGTTTCGGCCTCGGCATGGGCGCGGGCTTCTGCCTGCCGCTCTGATTTGTCGGCATTGAATATGGATTTCATGGCAAACCAGAAAAGCAGGCCCACCACGATGGGGGGCAGCAATACGGCGATATAGTCCATGCTCAGTGTCCTTCGGGCTTCAACAGGGGGAAGAGGATCGTTTCGCGGATGCCGGCTCCGGTGAAGAGCATCACGAGCCGGTCGATGCCGAGGCCGATCCCGCCCATGGGCGGCGCGCCATACTCGAGCGCACGGAGGAAGTCTTCGTCCAGCTGCATTGCCTCCACGTCACCCGCGGCGGAACGGCGGGACTGTTCGGTGAGGCGTTCGCGCTGGATGACCGGGTCGATCAGTTCGGAGAACGCCGTGCCCCGCTCCATGCCGCCGATGATGAGGTCCCAGGCCTCGATCAGGCGGCCGTCTTCGCGGTGCTGGCGGGCCAGCGGCTGCGCGGACGGCGGATAGTCGTAGACGAACGTGGGGTTGAGCAACGTCGGCTCCACCAGTTCACCGAAGAGTTCGACGACGAGCTTCTCGGCTTCCCAGGCGGCGTCGACCTTGACCTCGTGCTTGGCAGCCAGCTCCAGCAGCTCGGCAACCGGGGTGTCGGGGGTTACTTCCTGGCCCACGAAGTCGGACAGTCCCGGGTAGACCGCCAGCCAGGTCCATTCGCCGTCGAGGTTGATCTCCCCGGCTTCGGTCTGCAGCACGCGGCCCACACCGGCGGCGTCGGCGGCGTCCAGGATGATCTCCTTGATCCGGTCCGCCATGACGAACTGGTCCGCCCACGCCTCGTAGGACTCCAGGGTGGTGAACTCGGGGCTGTGCGTGGAGTCCACGCCCTCGTTGCGGAAGACCCGGCCCATGTCGTAGACGCGGTCGATCCCGCCGACCACCGTGCGCTTGAGGTAGAGCTCGGTAGCGATGCGCAGCGTCATCTTCTGGTCGAAGGCGTTCATGTGCGTCTCGAAGGGACGGGCCGTGGCGCCGCCGTGAACCAGTTGCAGCATGGGGGTTTCCACCTCAACGTAGCCCTGGCGGTGCAGGGTTTCGCGGATGGAGCGGGTGATCGCGGCGCGGGTGTACACCATCTCGCGGGCTTCGTCTCGGACAATGAGGTCCACGTAGCGCTGGCGGACACGCGTTTCTTCGTTCAGCCCGGCGTGCAGCACGGGCAGCGGGCGCAGCGCCTTCGAGGCCATGGTCCAGGAATCCGCCATGACGGAGAGTTCGCCGCGGCGTGAGGAAATGACCTCGCCCTTGATGAAGACGTGATCGCCGAGGTCCACGAGAGACTTCCACTCCGCGAGCGCCTCCTCACCGATGTTGGCCAGGCTCAGCATGACCTGCAGCCGCACGGCCTTCCCGTCCAGGCCGCCCTCCTGGAGGGTGGCGAAGCAGAGTTTGCCCGTGTTGCGGATGAAGACGATGCGGCCGGTCACGCCAACGGCGTCGCCAGTTGTTTCATCGGCCTGCAGGTAGGCGTATTTCTCCCGGATTTCCGTGAGCGAGTGCGTGCGTTCGACACCCACCGGATATGCCTCGACGCCGCGTTCGATCAGCTTCGCGCGCTTCTCCATGCGGATGCGGGTCTGTTCGCTGGCATCATGCGGCTCGGCGGCGTTGTTCGGGGTGGGGGTGTTTTGGGAAGTCACAATCCCCAAGTTTACCGTCGATTTGCGTCCGGGAAGGTCCCGGCCCGGTTCTGCCCTGGCGGCAGCCAGGCGGACGGGGTGCGGGAATAGACTCGAAGTTGTGGAGACATGGACAGTGAGGACCGACGACGGCAAGGGACACCTTGAGCTGCACACCATCCGCCCGGCGGGGCACGCACCGGGCAGAACAGCCGCGTCCGACGCCGCCGTGGCGTCCCGCGGCGAAGGATCCGGCGTCGTCGTCGTGCACGGGACCCTGATCACCGATGCGCTCTACCGGTCCTTTGCCCGAAAACTTTGCCGGCTGCTGGACCAGCCGGTGCACTGCTACAACCGCCGCGGACGCGCAGGTTCCTCGCACCAGCCAGCCGACTATTCCGCCGCCACCGAGGTGGCCGACCTGGCAACCGTGCTCCGCGAGACCGGCGCCAGCGACGTCGTGGCCCACAGCTATGGCGGGTTCGTGGCCCTCGAGGCCGCCCGGCGCCTGCCGATCCGCAGGATGGTGACTTACGACGCCGCCGTGAGCCTCTCCGGGAACCTCACCCAGCGCTGGCGGCCCGAACTGGAAAGGTCCGTGGCTGCCGGCGAACTCGACCACGCCTGGGCGCATTTGGTGCAAGGCCTGGAGACGGCCGGCCCGGTGTCCATGCTGCCCTTGGGCGCGCTGCGCATGCTCAGCATCCTCTCGGCCCGGACCAGGCTCGGCGCCGAAATGCGGCAACTGCTGCCCACGGC
>NZ_CAKKMM010000728.1:0-2540 GCF_918698205.1 Microbacterium sp. Bi128
GCTTCGTTGCGCCGGCGTCGTCCCGTGCCCTGGACCATGTCCGGCACCTGGGTGCACCCCTGATCCACTTCGGCACCGGCACCTCGGAACTGCTCGTCGCGATGCGCGACGTCGGCGTTGACGTCGTGGGGGTCGACTACCGGCTGCCGCTGGACGAAGCCAACCGCCGCCTCGGCGGCACCGTCCCGCTGCAGGGCAACATCGACCCGGCACTGCTTTCGGCACCGTGGGAAGTCCTCGAAGCCCACGTCCGAGAGGTGATCGCGGCCGGCTCCGCGGCGCCCGGGCACGTCCTGAACCTCGGCCACGGCGTGCCGCCGGAGACGGACCCTGAGGTGCTCACGCGCGTCGTCGAACTCATCCACTCCATCGCTCCGGAGTAGGGGCGTGGACGCAGGCGCCGCCGGGACTCGCGTGGAAGGCACCGCCGTCGTGATCGGGGGCGGGATTTCGGGACTGCTTGCGGCACGGGAATTCGCCCGGGCCGGGGTCCGCACCACCGTCCTGGAAACCGGCGAGGCCTGGGGCGGCTGCGTCGGCAGCCATGTCGTGGCCGGACTGACCCTGGACAGCGGCGCGGAGTCTTTCGCCACCCGCACCGCCGCCGTAGCTGATCTCGCCGCGGAGCTGGGGCTGGCCGGCGAGATCGTTGCGCCGAACCCCGGCGGGGCCTGGGTCCAGTTGCCTGACGGCCCCAGGGAACTGCCTAAGACCGGTGTGCTGGGCATCCCGGCGAGCCCGTGGGACCCGGAAGTCCGCCGGTCGTTGGGCCTGCTGGGATCCCTCCGCGCCTCCGTCGACGCCGTGCTGCCGGCCTCGCTGGGCACCGCTGCCGGGGCAACGAGCGTGTCAGCCCTGGTCCGCCGGCGGATGGGCAGGCGGGTCCTGGACCGGCTCGTCGCACCGGTGGTCGGCGGCGTCCACTCGGCCGACCCTTCAGTGCTCGACGTCGACATGGTGGCCCCCGGTCTGCGGGCCGGCATCCGCCAGCACGGTTCCCTCGCCGCCGCCGTCGCGGCCCAGCGCAGGGGAGCGGCGGCCGCCACGGGCAGACCCCCCGGAACAGCCGGACCGTCCGGAACAGGCCAGGCCGGCGGGCTCCAGAAGGCCGGTTCCGCCGTCGCCGGGCTGCGCGGCGGCATGCACACCCTCGTCGCCGCCCTGCTGGCCGATCTGCGTCAGCGCGGAGTCACCCTGCTGCCCGGCACCGCGGCCCGGTCAGTGCGGCGCACAGCCGACGGCTGGCGCGTGGCCACGGACGAGGCCACTTTCGACGCCGGGCTCCTCGCGGTTGCGGTCGAGGGTCCCGCCGCCGTCGGGCTGCTTGAGGAGTCCCTGCCGCGACTTGCCGGCCACCGCCCCGATGCCGGACCCGACGTCAGCCTTGTCACGCTCGTGGTGGACCTCCCGGCCCTTGACGCGGCGCCACGCGGCACCGGCGTGCTTGTTGCGCCGCAGAGCCCGGGTGTGCAGGCCAAGGCGCTGACGCACGCCACCGCCAAATGGGCGTGGCTGGCGGAGCATGCAGGCCCGGGACGGCATGTGCTCCGGCTCTCCTACGGGCGGAGTGCAGCTCCAGGGGCTGTTACTCCCGGGGCGTTGCCCGAGCCCCGCGGCGGCGGACTGGCCGCGGCGCCGCGCTCCGACGATGAACTTTTCCGCGCAGCCCTGGCTGATGCGTCGGCCCTGCTGGCGGTGCCAGTCGGCGCCGGGGACGTGGCCGATTGGGACGTGGTCCGCTGGGCCGGCGCGCTGCCGTTTGCGTCCCTGGGCCACAGGCAGCGCGTCGCGGCCGTCCGGAGCGTCTGCGCCGCGGACGGCACGCTTGCCGTGGTGGGCGGCTGGCTGTCCGGCAATGGCCTGGCAGCGATCGTGGCCGACACCCCGCAGCAGGTCCGCGCCCTGTTGTCCTGAACGTTGTCCTCAACGTCGTCCTCAACGTGGCTGCGCTGAACGTGGCTGCCTCAATGTGCCTGCGCTGAATTCGGTGACCCTGAATCTGGCTGTTCCGAACGAGGTTCCTGAGTCCCAAGCACACCTTCAGTCACAGGAATCACAGCGGTTCCAAAGGCACCCTGAACCCCTCCGGTCACGGCGGTTTCGTGCCGGAAATTCGCGGTTTTTGCAAGTTTTTCCTGCTGGTCGATTCCGGCTAGGCTCGATGACCATGTTTATTTTCAGGTCCAAGGTGTCAACAACGAAGACCGGCCGCCATCGGGGCCTTCGAAGCGGCGCGGCGGCGGTCGCGCTCGGGGCCGTACTGGCTGGCACCGCCGGGGCTCCTGCCTCGCAGGCGGCCGCAGGGTTGTCCGCGGCGGCGTCCACCGCACCGTCCGCGCAGGGTTCGCTGACCCTCGGCCTCGGCGACGTGCTGGACAGCCTGCTGGGTTCCTCGACGACGCCGAGCCCCTCGCCGTCCGCAGGCTCGGGCGAGTCCTCCCCGTCGCAGCCGCCGCCGTCGCACGGCAGCAGCCCGGAGCCCAGCGACCCCGAGCCCAGCGACCCGGAACCCGGCGACCCCGAGCCCAGCAATCCCGAAC
>NZ_CAKKMM010000729.1:0-2539 GCF_918698205.1 Microbacterium sp. Bi128
ATA
Organism: Microbacterium sp. Bi128; assembly: GCF_918698205.1. Classification (NCBI taxonomy): domain Bacteria; kingdom Bacillati; phylum Actinomycetota; class Actinomycetes; order Micrococcales; family Microbacteriaceae; genus Microbacterium; species Microbacterium sp. Bi128. The sequence goes on from NZ_CAKKMM010000729.1 coordinate 4, forward strand.
TGCGTAAGGAGCATAGATGTTCAAGACTGCGGACGAAGTCCTCAAGTTCATCAAGGACGAAGACATCAAATTCGTCGATATCCGCTTCACCGATCTCCCGGGCGTTCAGCAGCACTTCAACGTGCCTGCCAAGAGCGTTGACGCCGACTTCTTCGTCAACGGCCAGCTTTTCGACGGATCTTCGATCCGCGGCTTCCAGGGCATCGCCGAGTCTGACATGCAGCTCATCCCGGACGTCACGACGGCGTTCATCGACACGTTCCGCCTGGAGAAGACCCTTGCACTGAACTTCTCGATCGTGAACCCGCGTACCGGTGACCCGTACCACCGCGATCCCCGCGGCGTGGCCGAGAAGGCGGAGGCCTACCTGGCTTCGACCGGCATTGCCGACACCGCTTTCTTCGCTCCCGAGGCCGAGTTCTTCGTCTTCGACAACGTCCAGTACCAGTCCTCCCCGCAGGGCAGCTTCTACAAGATCGACTCCGAGGAAGCACACTGGAACTCGGGCCGTGAGGAAGAGGGCGGAAACCTCGGCTACAAGACCCCGGTCAAGGGCGGATACTTCCCGGTCTCCCCCACCGACAAGCAGGCCGACCTGCGCGACGCCATGTGCGTTGCCCTGGACGAGGCCGGCCTTGAGGTCGAGCGCAGCCACCACGAAGTCGGCTCCGCCGGACAGGCTGAAATCAACTACAAGTTCACCACCCTGACCCACGCGGCTGATGACCTGCAGAAGTTCAAGTACGTCATCAAGAACACCGCCGATGCCTGGGGCAAGTCCGTGACCTTCATGCCGAAGCCTGTCTTCGGTGACAACGGCTCGGGCATGCACTGCCACCAGTCGCTGTGGACCGGCGGCGAGCCGCTGTTCTACGACGAGAAGGGCTACGCCGGCCTGTCCGACACCGCCCGCTGGTACATCGGTGGCCTGCTGAAGCACTCCTCCGCTGTCCTGGCCTTCACCAACCCGACGGTGAACTCCTACCGCCGCCTGGTCAAGGGTTTCGAAGCCCCGGTCAACATGGTTTACTCGCAGGGCAACCGCTCCGCCGGTATCCGTATCCCGATCACGGGGCCCAATCCGAAGGCCAAGCGCATCGAGTTCCGCGCGCCGGACCCCTCCTCCAACCCGTACCTGGCGTTCGCTGCCCAGCTGATGGCCGGCATCGACGGCATCCGTAACCGGATCGAACCCCCGGCTCCGATCGACAAGGACCTCTACGAGCTCCCGGCCGAAGAAGCCAAGGACATCCCCAAGGCTCCGGGCACCCTCGAGGAGGCCCTGGATGCACTGGCCGAGGACAACGAGTTCCTGCAGGCCGGCGGCGTCTTCACCCAGGACCTGATCGACACCTGGATCGAGTACAAGTACGAGAACGAGATCCGTCCGCTTTCGCTGCGCCCGAACCCGTACGAGTTCGAGCTCTACTACGGCGTCTAGTCCCAAGGGGCCACGCACCGCACAGCGCCAGGAGAGTCCGTCCGGTCTGCCACACATGGCAGCCCGGACGGGCTCTTTTGCTTGCCCGGAAATATCCGTCATAAGTCGGTCTTGATTCATCGATAGAGCGCCATCCTTCTTGTAGCATTTCCCTTTGTCCCTTCCCGGTCACGCGAAGGGCACTATTTTGGGGGAAAATTTGAAAAGCACTCTGTCGCGTGCGGCTTCAGCCGTCGGCGCCGCTATTATCTTGTCCACTATCGGCTTCGCCGGCCCGGCCCAGGCGGCCGTCGCCTGCTGGGACTCCGCAACCGGGCATAGGTGCCGGGACTTCGGCGAGGGTGCCACGGGCCGCACCATGGTCCGGGCGTTGGAGCGCCCGACCTTCACTGGCATCCTCAAGGCAGGACAGACACTCACGTCGTATCCCGGCGAATGGGAACGGGCGCAAACGCTGAAGTATCAGTGGCTGCGCGACGGGGTCAACATCCCCGGCGCCCAGGGCGAAACTTACGAGATCACGGCGCCCGACGACGGCCGGTCCCTAACGCTGCGCGTGACTGGGTCCGCCCCTGGGCTCAAGGATGGGGTGGAGACTACCCTGCCGTCCCCGAAGGTCAGTGCAACCAACACCGCAGCGTATACGGCCCGGCCAGCCATCATCATTACCGGCGAGGCTCCATCTGTGTCGGGTTGGACGAGGGTCGGATTCTCGTTGGACGTCGACGATTTGGGCACCTGGTCCACCGACGTTGTGGCGTTGCAGTGGCAAGCCGATGGGGTGGACATCGAGGGAGCCACCACCGACAGCTACAAGATCAGGACTGCCGACCTGGGCAAAGTGGTTACCCTCAAGGTGACCGGCGGCGGCCCAAGCCAAGGCAGCGTATCGAAGTCAAACACGTCCACGGTCGTTACCCGCGGGTATATCGAGCCCACAGATGAAATGTGGCTTTCTGGCGGCTCCACGGTCGGCGATACTCTCAGTGTGGAGGGCAGCGGCGGCTGGTACGCCGACGGTGAGCCGATTTCCCTCCTCTATCAGTGGGAGCGGGACGGCCAGCCGATCACCGGGGCCACCGCACCCACCTACAC
>NZ_CAKKMM010000730.1:0-2535 GCF_918698205.1 Microbacterium sp. Bi128
GGTGAAGCCAGGGTGCGGTGCTGAAGGACAGCCCCGGGGCTGAGCCGCCGGCGTAGTCGCCCCAGCCGTCGCGGCGCACCCGGGTGTGCTGTCCGGTGCGGATCACCAGGATGTCGCCCCGGCCAACCTTTGAGCTGGGGCCCTGCAGGTCGATGGTCCGCTGGAGGTGTTCGGGGGTGATGGCGAAACCGTCCGGCAGCTCGCCGTCGTTCCTTCCCAGCTCTGGTCCGAGCGCGCGGCCGACGTCCAGCAGGACGCCGCGGGTGACGATCTTGGCCGCGGCGGTTTCGATGCCGGTGACCAGGTCGCCTTCGGAGGTGACCACGTCCCCTGCGGCGCGGCCGTTCCAGGCCTTGCCCTGGTCGAAGATGTGGCCGAGGCCGTCCCACTGGGTGGAGCACTGCAGCGGCATGGCAATGACGTCGTCCGCGCCGCCGAAGCCGTGCGGGAAGCCCTGGTTGCCGCGTTCGGCGTCCACCCCGGTGTCGGTCATGGTGTGGACAGGGTTGGTGCGTCGCCGCCAGCCCTTCTGCGGTCCGTTGGTGTCGAACGGCTGGGACAGCGAGAAGGCCTCGCCCGTCTTTACCAGGGCTGCTGCTTCAATACGCTTGTCCGCGTCGATGAAGTTCAGGGTCCCAAGGACGTCGTCCTGGCCCCAGCGGCCCCAGTTGTTGTGGGATTCGGCCATGGCGCGGATGCTGCCGAGCGGATCCTCACGCCGGATGACCGGGGAATCGGTGACTGATTCCCCGGTGCCGGTGGTGGTTGGTGCTGTGTCCTGGCTGGTCACTGCTGGCTGCCTTCAGATACAACTTCGTCCTTGCAATGGATGCGCTGGGTGCCCAGACCTGTAATGGTGCCCTCCATGACGTCGCCGTCCTGGAGCAGCCTTCCCCAGTGCTGGCCGTTGCCGGCGGGGCTTCCGGTGAGCACGAGGTCTCCCGGGCGCAGCGGCATGATCTGGGAGGCCTCGCTGATCAGCTTGGCGACACCGAAAATCATGTCTGAGGTGGACTCGTCCTGCATGGCCTTGCCGTTGAGCTTCAGCGTAACCTGGACGTCCTGCGGGTCGCCGAAGAACTTGGCGGGTACCAGCAGCGGTCCGGTGGGCAGGAAGCCGGGGGCGTTCTTGGCGCGGTACCAGTCCGAGCCGATCGCCGGCATGTCCTTGCGGAACACGTACTCACGGGTCGTGATGTCGTTGACCATGGTGTAGCCGAAGACGTAGTCCAGGGCTTCCTCGGGGGTGACCCGGAACGCCGTCCTGCCGATCACCGCGGCCAGTTCAAGTTCCCAGTCGTGGGACTTGGAGTAGGCAGGCAGGGTGAGGTCGTCCGTGGCGGACGCGATCGCCGTCGGCAGCCCGATGAAGAAGTACGGCGTTCCCTGGCCCGCGCGCTTGTCCATCATCGCGGCGGTCCGGTCCCGGACTTCGTCCTCGTCCTGGCCCGGTTCGCGGTGGGCTGCGGCGAGGTCGATGACGTGCTTGCGGTAGTTGGCGCCGGTCTGAAGGACCTGGACAGGCTCTACCGGGGCGAGGACCTCGATGTCGGCCATCGCCAGGCCGGTGTCCTCGCCGACCGATGCGGCGATGGCGTCCAGCTGGCTCTCGGTGGTGTCCCAGTGCTCGATCAGTGTATTGATCTCCTCATTCAGGGCCACGACGCGGTCGCCGACCAGCAGGCCCGCGCGGGCCTTGCTGTCACCGGTCTCCTGGAACCGGATGAGTGCATATTGTGTTTCGGCCATGGTGTCCTAGCCCCGTCCCTGCTTGGCGTAGGGGTTCAGGAGGGCTTCCTTCATTTCGGGGGAGGCGCCTTCTTCGGTGGCGGTAAAGCCTTCCGCGGGAGGGAAGGATTCGGTCATGGAGTGCGGCATGGCGCCGTTCTTGTAGAAGTTGTTGGAGCCTTCGGAGGGCTTCCAGGTGTTGGCTTCCCAGTCCGGGACGTAGTTGCGGTATCCGCCGGAGTTGAGCTCGACGCGCAGGCCAGAGGGGTCGCGGAAGTAGAGGAAGTTTTGCTCGCCCACGCCGTGGATGGAGGGGCCGTATTCCATGGCGGTGCCGTTTTCCATCATGACGTCCGCGGTGCGGAGCAGGTCTTCGGTGGCGTCCACCCAGAAGGCGATGTGGTTGACGCGTCCCGCGCGGCTGGAGGTGTCCAGGACCACGCCCAGGTCGTGGGACTTTTCGTTGGTCGTGAGCACGGAGAAGACGGTGATGGGTGCCTCGTCCAGGTCCACGAAGGCCATGACGCGGAAGCCCAGGGCCTCGTTGTACCACTTGGCGAAGCCTCGGACATCGGAGGAGGCCACGGTGACGTGGTCCAGGAAGCGGGGCGCTGCGGCGTGGCTGCTGCGGCGCTCCGGCCGGTCCGGGTAGGTGGATTCAAAACCGGGCTCAGCCACGAACTTCTCGACGTCGAAGAAGAGGCGCATGGGGTGGCCGTAGGGGCCGGTGAATTCGTAGGCCTTGCCGTAGCCGTGGCCGCCGGCGGTCCAGCTGCCCTGGACACCGGTTGCTTCGACGCGCTGGGC
>NZ_CAKKMM010000731.1:0-2528 GCF_918698205.1 Microbacterium sp. Bi128
GTGGGAGGGCGTGTCGATCGGCATCCCCGCCATTGTCTCATCCGACCCCGCACAGGCATCGCATCGCCGCCGCACGGGCGGTTCAAAGGGCGACGGCGGTATCTTCTGGAGGTGACCGCGATCGCCTTCCTCATCGGCGTGCTCGTGCTCGTGATCGGCCTGGCCGTCTCGATCGCCCTGCACGAGATCGGGCATCTGCTGCCCGCGAAGCTCTTCGGCGTGCGCGTCGGGCAGTACATGATCGGGTTCGGGCCCACGCTGTGGTCGCGTCGTATCGGTGAGACGGAGTACGGCGTCAAGCTGCTTCCGCTCGGCGGATTCATCTCGATGTCGGGCATGTTCCCGCCCGCCCCCGACGGCGAGGCACGGCCCACACGTCGCTCGCGGCTGTTCGCCACGATGATCCAGGACGCGCGCGACGCGAACGCCGAGACGATGATCGCGGGCGATGACCGGGTCTTCTACAAGCTCCCGGTCTGGAAGCGGATCATCATCATGCTCGGGGGGCCGGTGATGAACCTCCTCCTGGCCTTCGTCCTCTCGGCGATCGCCCTCAGCGCCATCGGCGTCACGCAGGGGACCACGACGGTGGCATCGGTCTCGCAGTGCGTCATCCCCGCCAGTGCCGAGCGCGCCGACTGCCAGTCCAGCGACCCGACCGCTCCGGCGGCGGCCGCCGGCATCCGTCCGGGCGACACGATCGTCTCGATCGGCGGCACCCCCGTCTCGACGTTCGACGAGGCCGCGGCGATCATCCAGCGCTCGCCGGGTCAGGCGCTGCCCGTCGTCGTCGAGCGCGACGGCACCGCGCAGACCCTCACGGTCACCCCCGTCTCCACGGACCGTGCGGTGATCGGGTCGGACGGGCGTCCCGCGGTGGATGCCGCCGGCGCGACGGAGTATCAGACGGTCGGCTTCGCGGGACTGAGCCCCCAGTCCGCTCTCGTCCCGCAGCCGATCTGGGCCGGCCCCGAAGCGACGATCCAGCAGGTCGGGGCCGTCGGGCAGATCATGACGCAGCTGCCCGTGCGCGTCTACGACACCGCGGTCGACCTGTTCACCGGCCAGCCGCGCGACCCGAACGGTCCGCTCAGCGTCGTGGGCGCCGGGCGTCTCGCGGGCGAGTTCGCCGCGGTCGACGCGCCGATCCTTGCCAGGGTGCAGTCGATCATCAGCCTGCTGGCGGCGCTGAACATCGCCCTGTTCGTCTTCAACCTCATTCCGCTTCTGCCGCTGGACGGCGGCCACGTCGTGGTGGCGCTGTGGGACGGGCTGAAGCGCTGGATCGCCCGCGTTCGCGGGAAGGTCGCCCGACCCGTGGATGCCACCAAGCTCGTGCCCCTGACCTTCGTCGTTGTCGTGCTGCTCATCGGCATGGGCGGCGTCCTGTTCCTCGCCGACGTCTTCAACCCGATCCAGCTCCTGTAGCACCGCGCTTCTCGCCGTCCCGCCGAGTCCGCGGACACAACGAAGGAGATCGGCGCCCGTCACCGCCGCCCGGCCGGGTGGCTGCCTGCTCGCGGGACGGATTTCCTTCGTTGTGTCCGCGCGGCCCGGCGTCGCGGGCCGACCGACCGGCCGCGTCAGAGGGCGAAGGCGATGAGGCGCTCGAGGGTGCGCATGCCGTCGCGGGACAGGATCGACTCGAGGTGTCCCTGCACGCTCGCCACGGCGGGGCCGCGCAGGGAGTACACGTCGCCGGTCTCTGCATCCGCCGAGACCTCCACCGCGATGTCCAGGCCGGCCGTCGGCAGGGACGACACGGCGTCGGTGGGCTCCGAGATGGCCGTGACGGACCCGACGGTGATCCCGCGTTCGGTCGTGCCGGGGGCGACCCGCGCCGTGAACGTGTTGTAGAAACCGATCGCGGCGGGCTCGCCGAACACGTCGACGCTCTTCTGCAGGCCCTGGTGCGGCTGCGCGAGGGGCGCGAGATCGATGCCCAGCTGATCGGCCAGGATCTGATGGCTCAGGCACACCGCCAGCAGGGGAGCGCGGCGGAACAGACGGCGGGAGACGACGCGGCGCATCGCTTCCATGCGGGGGCTGTCGTCGCGCGGGTCCCCCGGACCGGGGCCCGCGACCACGAGGTCGGCCGCGTCCACGTCGGCGTCGGTCGCTTCCGACCAGTGCACGATCCGGGCGTCGAGCCCCAGGTGGCGCAGCTGGTGCGCGAGCATCGTGGTGAAGCGGTCCTCGGCATCCACGACCAGAGCGGTGCGCCCGGCGAAGGGTCCCGAACCGTCGGGGTCTTGCGGGTTCATCCAGAACGGGGCGAGCCGGTCGTTGCGGGATGCCAGGAGCTCCGCGATCGCGGGATCCTCGGCGAGCGGGCGACGCGGGGCGACCGGCGCGTCGGGGTCGGCGTCGGCGTCGGCGGCGGGGGCCGAGTCGCGCGGGATCGCGCCGATCGCGCCGAGCACGCCGGCGGCCTTGCCGTGCGTCTCGCCGACCTCGCCGTACGGGTCGGAGTGGCGCACGAGCGTCGCACCGACGGGCACCCGCAGGCGTCCGTCGACGAGGTACGC
>NZ_CAKKMM010000732.1:0-2526 GCF_918698205.1 Microbacterium sp. Bi128
GCGCATCCACGGCTGCCTGCTGGGCGGCGCGCTCGGAGATTCGCTGGGCTACGCCGTCGAGTTCGACAGCATTTCCGCCATCCGGGCCCGGTTCGGCCCCGCGGGCCTGCAGGATTTTTCCGCGCTCGACGCCGGCAGCCCGTTTTCGGACGACACGCAAATGACGCTGTACACCGCCGACGGCCTCCTCGAGGCGCTGGAATGGGCCAACGACGGCGTGGCGGCGGACATCAACGCGTGCCTGTGGCTCGCGTACCTGCGCTGGCTGGGCACCCAGGGCGTCGCCGTGCCGGCGTCGGCCCCGTTCCAGCCGCCGCGCTGGATCGATGCCCAGGAAGTCCTGAAGAGCCGGCGCTCACCCGGCGACGCGTGCCTGAGCGGACTCGCCACGGGCGAGATGGGTACCGTGAAGCGGCCGGTCAATCCGGATTCGAAGGGCTGCGGCACCGTGATGCGGTCGGCACCCTTCGGCCTGATCCCCCACCTCGGAGCGGAAACGGTCTATAAGCTCAGCGCCGATGCCGCGTCCCTGACGCACGGCCACCCCGCGGCACGGCAGAGCGCCGGAGTTTTCAGCCTTCTCATCCATGCCCTGTCCTCCGGCCACGGGCTGCGCGAAGCGGCGGAATCGGCCCTCGGGCAGCTGCTCGGCGGCATCCTGCGCAAGGGAGAAAATCCGGATCCGGAGGTGGTGGCACGGCTGGAGGCGGCCCTGCGGTTGGCCGGAGACCTGTCCGGCGGAGACGTGCTCAGCCCCGAGGGCCTGGTCGGCGAACTCGGCGAGGGGTGGGTGGCCGAGGAAGCCCTTGCCGTCGCGCTGTACGCCGTGCTGGCCACAGCCCCGGGAACCGGGACAGGAACGGGGACGGCGGACGCCGGCGCTGCCGAGGCCGATCCCGCCCAGGCCCACTTCCGTGCCGCGATCGCGGTGGCGGTGAACCACAGCGGGGACAGCGATTCGACGGCGTCGATCGCCGGGAACATCCTGGGCGCGTTCTACGGCGAGCGGTGCCTGCCGGCAGACTGGCTGGCGGCCCTTCAGGCGCCGGAGGTCATCCGGGGCATGGCCTCGAAGCTGGCCGCCGTCACTGGCTCATAGCTTCGGCCGGCAACACTCGGCCGGGCCCGTGCACACCAGGTGTCGAGTCTCCGGCATTTGCGCAGCGCAGCCGGCTGCGCCCGGAAGCAGCGGCCCGGCACGCCCGCGGGACATGCCCCGTACCGCCCCGCTGCGATGGACATGTCCATCCCCGGCCGCTGCATCCTCAGGACATGCCCAGTCGGCCTCGGTGCAATGGACACGTCCATCCGCCATTGTCGCGTAACGAGGACATGTCCGGTCGCCCCCGCTGCGAAGGACATGTCCATCCCCGGCCGCTGCATCCTCAGGACATGCCCATCTCAGGCGGCTAGGACTGGACATATTCCCACTATGTCCACCCGTCCGAGACTCCGGAGGCCATGTCCGTACCTGGCGGCGGCGCACCAGAGGACATGTCCGTGCCCGGCGGTAGCGCACCAGAGGACATGTCCATCCCTGGCGGCCGCTTCGGCGGAACCCGGGCGCTCCGGACGCTGGAGCTCCGGACCTAAGCGCCCCGAATCCTAGGCGCCGCGGAGCGAGATGTTGTTGCAGGCTTCGCAGACGTCCTCGGGGATGAGCCCACGGCGCTGCAGGAAGCCGAAAATGGTGCAGCCGAGGCAGAACCCGGCGAAGGCCTCAAGGTACGCGGCGGCGATCAGCACGGCGTCGACACGGCAGCGCCGATGCCCTGGGCGAACCGCTTGGGCGGACCGGGAACAAGACGGGTCCGCCCAAGCCAGGGCGTCAGGACCTTGACCGAGAGCTGGGCCAGGGGCGAGATCCGGGGACCGAACAGCACGCGCAGCCAGAACCCGGCGGCGATGACGGCGAGCCCCCACCCGAAACCGGTCAGCAGGGTCACGGCGGACAGCGCCACCACCAGGGCTGCGGTGATGCGGGCGGCGTACTCATTCACCGGGTTCGGAAACGCGAACACCCGATGCCAATCAATTCCGCGCGTCGCCGGTGCTGACTTCGCGGGCGCCGACGACGCCGAGTCCGCCGGCATTGACGCCGGCGGCGCTGACTTGGCCGGCGCTGTGGGGGCCTGTGCATCCGTGGGTTTGCTCATCCGCCAAGGCTACGAGCGGGCGCGCAGTGGGAGGAATGATTGTTGCGCCGTGTGACTGCCGGGTCAGGCAGGACCCGGGCAGAAAGGACCCGTCAGCCAGGACCGGATCAGGCAGGACCCGTCAGCCAGGACCGGGTCAGGCAGGTGCGGCAGCCAGATGTCCGCCGACCATCTGGAGGAATTCGCCCTCGGACAGGACCTCGATCCGTTGCCCGCGTTCGTGCAGTTCCAGGACGCGGCGCGCCTTGCCGGTCAACCGGCCGGAGCGCAGGTCCGCGGCCACAAACCCGTCGCCCACCACCAGAACGGTAGTACGGGCCGTCACCCGGCTTTCAGGCCTGGCGCCAAGCTCTGCGGAACGGACCTTTGC
>NZ_CAKKMM010000733.1:0-2526 GCF_918698205.1 Microbacterium sp. Bi128
GGCCGAGGCACTCCGGAAGGCCGGCCTGGGCAAGTAGCGCCCGGTGCGGCTGCCGCACCACCGTTCGTCGCGGATTCCCTACCGCTTGGCGCATAAGTAGTACGTTTGCTGACGATCTGCACCATGATTGCCGGAGGCAACGGCCCTCTACCGGAAGCTCGGTCAGAGGCCCTGGCAGAGGGCCGTTTCCGCAATGTGCTGGACACCGATGTCCGTTGACGAGCAGGGGGAGTACTTATGGGTTGGCTGGACCGCGAACGAACCATCGCCCCGCAGGGATTTAACCGGTGGCTCGTCCCCCCGGCAGCCCTCGCGGTGCACTTGTGCATCGGCCAGGCCTACGCGACGAGCGTCTACAAGACCGCGCTGGTGAAGCACTTCGGCGCGAGCCTGACCGAGATCGGCGTGATCTTCTCCGTTGCGATCGTGATGCTGGGCCTCTCGGCCGCCATCATGGGCACCTGGGTGGACAGGAACGGGCCCCGCAAGGCGATGTTCACCTCCGCCGCGTTCTGGGCGAGCGGCTTCCTGATCGGCTCCCTGGGCATCTTCAGCCACCAGCTCTGGCTCGTCTACCTCGGCTACGGCGTCGTCGGCGGCATCGGACTGGGGATCGGTTACATCTCCCCGGTCTCCACCCTGATCAAATGGTTCCCGGACCGGCCCGGACTGGCCACGGGCATGGCGATCATGGGGTTCGGCGGCGGCGCCCTGATCGCCAGCCCGGTCTCCACGGCCCTGCTGAAAATGTACGATCCCAACTCCGGGGCCAAGGGCTGGGTGGCCAGTGGTGAGTCGGTGGGCAAGCTCTTCCTGACCCTCGCCGTCGTCTATCTGGCCTACATGATGTTCGGCGCGTTCACCATCAGAGTTCCGGCCGAGGGCTGGAAACCGGCAGGTTTCGACCCCGCAAAGGTCAAGGCCGCCTCGCTGGTCACCACGGACAACGTCTCCGCCCGGAACGCGGTCAAGACCAGGCAGTTCTGGCTCGTCTGGATCGCCCTGTTCTGCAATGTCACGGCAGGGATCGGCATCCTTGAGCAGGCCGCTCCGATGATCCAGGACTTCTTCCGCCAGCCCGACGGCACGTCCCTGGCCAGCGCCGCAGTGGCCGCGGGCTTCGTGGGGCTGCTCTCGATCGGCAACATGTCCGGCCGCTTTGCCTGGTCCGCCACCTCCGATGTCACAGGCCGCAAGCGCATCTACATGGTCTACCTCGGCGTCGGCGCCGTGCTCTACACCGTGCTGGCGCTGGCCGGCTCTACGTCCACCGTCCTCTACGTGGCCCTCGCGTTCGTCATCATCTCCTTCTACGGCGGCGGGTTCGCGACGGCCCCCGCCTACCTGCGCGACCTCTTCGGCACGTTCCAGGTCGGAGCCATCCACGGCCGGCTCCTGACGGCCTGGTCCGCGGCGGGCATCGCCGGGCCGCTGATCGTCAACGCTTTCCTGGACGCGCAGGGCAAGCCCGGCGCGCTCAACGCCGCGTCCTACCAGCCAGCCTTGCTGACCATGGTGGGGCTGCTGGTGATCGGTTTCGTGGCGAACCTCTTGGTCACGCCGGTGGACGCACGATTCCACGAACCACGTCCTGGCCGCGTCCGGGCCGAAGAACCTGCCTTGGAGGGCTGAAATGAGTACTGCACAGAGTCCGGTCACACCGTCCACCGGGAGGTTGGTCATCGCTTGGGGGCTTGTCGGCGTGCCGCTCGCGTATGGCGTCTATGAGACCCTCACCCGCGTGGCGGCCCTGTTTGGCTGACACCGTGGTGGCAGAAGTCTTCGGTGGTAGTTCGCGCGCGGTGAGTGTGCCGTTCACACGCCCGGAGGCGTTCACCACCCGCCCCACGCTGCAGGGCACGTTCGGGATGAGCGCGTCCACGCATTGGCTTGCGACGGCGGCGGCCCAGTCCGTGTTGGAGCGCGGCGGGAACGCCTTCGACGCCGCGGTGGCGGGAGCGTTCGTGCTCCACGTGGTGGAACCGCACCTCAACGGGCCCGGCGGAGACATGACCGGGATCTTCGTCACCGCGGACCGGCCGGAGCAGCCCATAGTCCTGATGGGGCAGGGCCCTGCGCCGGCCGGGGCCACCGTGCAGCACTACGTGGCCGAAGGCCTGGACCTCGTTCCGGGATCGGGTGCCCTGGCCGCCGCGGTGCCTGCCGCCGTCGACGCCTGGCTCCTGCTGCTGCGTGACCACGGGACGTGGGAGCTGGACGCGGTCCTGGACTTCGCGATCGGCTACGCGCGGGACGGGCACCCGATGCTCGGCCGGGTCGGAACCACCATCGCGGCCGTGTCCGCGCTGTTCGAGGCGCACTGGCCCACGTCCGCTGAGCTGTGGATGCCGGGCGGCCGAATCCCGGTTGAGGGCGAGCTGGTGTGGAACCCGGCCTATGCCCGCACCCTGGAACGGCTCGTGCAGGCCGGAGTTAGGGAATCCACCCGCGAGGCGGGAATTGATGCGGCCCGCCGCGAGTGGCGGGAGGGGTTCGTGGCCCGCGCCATGGTGGAGTCGGTTCAGT
>NZ_CAKKMM010000734.1:0-2520 GCF_918698205.1 Microbacterium sp. Bi128
GTGGGCCGGCAGCACCGTGGCGGGTCCGAGGCGTTCGAGCCGGTCCAGCGAGTCGAGGTAGTCCCGGAGGGTGCCGTCTGGGTAGTCCAGCACCGTGGTTCCGGAGCCCAGAATCGTGTCCCCGGTCAGCACCGAGCCGTGCGGGCCATCCTGCGGCAGGTGGAAGCACAGCGAATCCGAGGTGTGGCCCGGCGTCGCCAGAACCCGGATGTCAGTTCCGGCCGCCCGGATGGTTTCGCCGTCCTGAAGCGGGGGTGCACCGTGGCAGTGGGCGGGGTCCGCGGCCCGGACCGGTGCGCCCGTCAAGGCCGAAAACCTCTCGGCGGCCGCGGTGTGGTCCGCGTGCCGGTGCGTGATCAGGATGAGTTCGACCGGTCCCTCGCCGGCCAGCGCCTGAAGGTGCGGCCCGTCGAGGGGCCCGGGGTCGACGGCGACCCTTGCCGCCGCCCCCGGGGCGGCAATGAGATAGGAGTTGGTTCCATCCAGGCTCATGGGGCCCGGATTCGGGGCGAGGCGGAACCGGGTCAGCTCACTGCTGCGGACAATGCCGCGGGATGTCTCGGAGGTCACGGACCCATCCTTGCATTGAATCGGGCGCCGTTGGCCCCAGCCCGGGACCACAGACGCCGACGGCGGCCCTCACCCGAAGGTGGGGACCGCCGTCGTGCACTAAGACGTTCTGTGGCTAGGCCAGCCGGGTCAGCCAGCCGTGGGTGTCCTCCACGGTGCCGGTCTGGATCCCGAGCAGCTGGGCGCGGATGGCCAAGGTGGTCTCCCCCGCCGTGGCGTCCTCGGAACCGATGAACTCGGTGGCGTCCTTGAGCACGCCGATGGGGGTGATGACTGCGGCGGTGCCGCAGGCGAAGACCTCGGCAATGTCTCCCGAGGCAACACCGTCGCGCCACTCATCCAGGGTGATCTTGCGTTCGGTGACTTCCCGGCCCATGTCCCGGGCCACCTGGATCACGGACATCCGGGTGATCCCCTCCAGGATGGTGCCGGAGAGCGCCGGGGTGACGAGCGAACCGTCCTTCATGACGAAGAAAACGTTCATGCCGCCGAGTTCCTCGACAGCGTTGTCGTTGAACTGGTCCAGGAAGAGGACCTGCTTGCAGCCGTTGGCCTCGGCCTCCTGCTGGGCGATCAGCGAGGCAGCGTAGTTGCCGCCGCACTTGGCGGCGCCTGTTCCGCCGCGGCCGGCGCGGGCGTATTCGCGCGAGATCCAGATGGAGACGGGCTTGAGTTCGCCGCCGAAGTAGTTGCCGGCCGGGGAGGCGATCACGCGGAAGGAGACCTCGCGCGCTGCCCGCACGCCCAGGAACGCCTCGGTGGCGATCATGAAGGGCCGCAGGTACAGGGCTTCGCCGTCGCCGGCGGGGACCCAGTCCTTGTCTGCCGCGACGAGCTCGCGGATGGCGCCGAGGAAGTACTCTTCCGGGAGTTCGGGCAGGGCCAGGCGCCGGGCGGACTTGTTCAGCCGGGCGGCGTTGGCCTCGGGCCGGAACGTCCAGACCGAGCCGTCGGCGTGGCGGTAGGCCTTGAGGCCCTCGAAGATCTCCTGGCCGTAGTGCAGCACGGCGGCGGACGGGTCGAGGGAAATCGGGCCGTAGGGCTCAACGCGCGCGTCGTGCCAGCCGCCGTTGCCGGCGGCGTCGACGCTGTAGTCCACAATCGCGGTGTGGTCGGTGAAATAGTCGCCGAATCCCGGGTTTGCCAGGATGGCGGCACGCTCTTCAGCAGACTTCGGGGTCTCCGACAGGTGCTGGGTGAATTCGACGCCATGGGCAGTCTGAGTCATGGTTCCTCCACGATCGGCTGCCTGGTGTGGGAACGTGGTTCACCCTCGGACCACGGCAGCATATTGGTGATTCGAAACAAGCTTACGCCCGTTGGCAGCACGGTTTTGCGGTGACTGCAGTCGCCTGCCGTGCAGGAAATGCAGGCGGGGCCTACAGCGCCGCCGCGATGGCGTCGCCGACCGCGCTGGTGGTGCGGACGGCGCCGTCGCGGGCTTCGACGTCGGCCGTGACGGCCGCCTCGATCTTCCGGGCGGCGGCGGCGAAGCCGAGGTGGTCGAGCAGGAGCGCCGCGGAGAGGATGGCGGCGGTGGGGTCGGCCTTCTGCTGGCCGGCGATGTCCGGGGCGGACCCGTGGACCGGTTCGAACATGGACGGCGCGGTGCGGTCCATGTTGAGGTTGCCGGAGGCGGCGAGGCCGATCCCGCCGGTCACGGCCGCCGCGAGGTCGGTGATGATGTCGCCGAACAGGTTGTCGGTGACGATCACGTCGAAGCGGGCCGGATCGGTGACCATGAAAATCGTGGCGGCGTCGACGTGGAGGTAGTCGTGCGTGACGTCGGGGAACTCCTGGGCCACGGCCTCGACCGTGCGCTTCCAGAGCTGGCCGGCGAAGACCAGGACGTTGTGCTTGTGCACGAGGGTGAGCTTCTTGCGGGGGCGGTCGTTGGCCCGGCGGAACGCGTCGCGGACCACGCGCTCCACGCCGTGGGCGGTGTTCAGG
>NZ_CAKKMM010000735.1:0-2518 GCF_918698205.1 Microbacterium sp. Bi128
GCCTCCAGGAGGTCCAGCTGCAGGGCCCGGATGTTGTTCCGCACGTCGAGCTTGTGGCTTGCGGCGTAGTTGCGCAGGTGCCGCAGGATTTCGTTGCGCTCCCTCAGGCTGGCGGCGTCCGCCGCGTCGCAGCGCTGGAGCGAGGAGGTGTTGGCCGGATGGCCGGCACCCAGGAGGTCGAGCCCGTCCACAATGATGGACGCAACGCCCCGGCGCTGGAGCTCGCTGGCCACAGCCAGGCCGGAGAGCCCCGTCCCGATGACTACGGCGGTGGTCCGCTCAATCCCGCCGTACAAAGGCATGCTCGACACTGCAGGGTACCTCCTTGAAATGGTGCGAGTCGCGGGGGAAACCCCGGACGCCAACCCGTGCCTGGTTCCACAGCCCCAGCGGCTGCTTTCTGGAACACCAGTCTCGGTTCAGCAATGCCTCGAAGGATACCTAAGATTCCCGCCCGTGGATAGGGGAGGTAGGACATTGGCTGTGGTGCCGGATTCCGGCGGTTTCCGTGCTCCCGCTCCAGCGGAAACCGGCTCAAAAGCCTGAATTTCCGGGTCAGGAAACGGCGTGTTAATTCTGCGTAAATCCTTCCGCCGCGGGCGGGCGGGGGCGCCTTGCCGCCGTCTTGAATGTTCGCAATTAACCGAGAATAGTGAGGAAAATCAGGGGTTCCTGCACGCAGATTCCGGGTCGCCTCGCCGGTGGACGCCGGGCGGCAGTACTTCTGGCAGAATAGCCGCAACATCAGGCAAGAATCGCGAGGAGGCGGACCCTATGGGCCGTGAACAGGTGCATCCGGACCCGGCATGGGAGACCGGTGGCGAGCCGGCGCCGCCCCGCGGAATCGTCGTGGGAGTGGACGGCTCGGACCACAGCCACTGCGCCTTGGTGTGGGCGGCCCGTGAGGCGGAGCGCCGCCGCCGCCCGCTGCACATCGTGACCGCCTATTCCGTTCCGATCTTCGCCGCTTCCGGGCTCGACGGCGGCTACGCCACGGTGGACGACTCCGTGATCCGCGAGGGCGCCGAAGCCATCCTCAAGCACGCCATGGACAAGATCGCCTTCTACAACATCGACGTCGACGCGTCCGTCGAAAACGGGGACGCGTCCGGCGTGCTGCTGGAAATCAGCGAAACCGCGGAGCTTCTGGTCTTCGGCACCCGCGGCCGCGGTGGCTTCGTGGGCCGGCTGCTCGGCTCCGTCAGCAGCGCGCTGCCCGCCCACTCGAAGTGCCCCACCGTGACTGTGCCGCTGATCTGCGCGGACCGCCTGGGCGAAACCACAGACGACAAGCACGTCCTCGCCGAACGGGCCAAGTCGGGCAGCCAGCCGGTGGAGAACGTCGTGGTCGTCGGCGTCGACGGTTCCGAGCAGGCCCGCGTCGCCGTGCTGGAGGCCGCAGCGCAGGCCGAGCGGCTCTCCGCCCGGCTCCGCGTGGTGTGCGCGGTGCCGCAGTACACCGGCTCGCTGGCATGGGTGCCCACCCCGATGGACCGCGACGCACTGTTCGCCGACATCAAGGTCCAGCTCGACGCCGGCGTGGCCTGGCTGCGGAGCCACTTCCCCGCCCTGCAGGTGGAGACGCAGCTCGTGGACGGCTCGCCCGTCGACATCCTCGTCGACGCCAGCCGGCACGTGGAGCTCGTGGTGGTCGGCACCCGAGGGCGCGGCGGATTCACCGGAATGCTGCTGGGCTCCACGTCCGACGGCGTCCTCCACCACGCCAAGGGGCCGGTCATGGTGGTGCCGGACCGCGACGACCCGCGGCTGGCGGACAGAGCCAGCTTCGGCCCGATGCTCGGCGACTCCTAGAAGGCGACGGGCCCGGCGTCGGAAGGACGGTTAACGGATGGAGCACCCCGGGACGCCGGACCCTGCCGAGGGCGGGCCGGTCCTGGCCCTAGAACGCCTTGGCCCGGACATGCTCGCCACCGTCGGCGGGAAGGCGGCGAACCTGGGCGAACTGGCACGCGCCGGCCTACCGGTGCCCGCCGGCTTCTGCCTGACCACCACTGCGTATCTGGACGCCACGGCATCCCCGGCGCTGGCGGACGTGCACCGCGCCCTCGCCGCAACAGCCCCCGACGACCTGGCGGGGCTGGCTGCGCTTGCGGCGAAGGCCCGCGCGCTGGTGCTCGACGCCGATGTCCCCGCCGGCATCGACGCCGCCGTGCGCGGCGCCTACGCGGCGCTGGGCACCGACACGGCGGTCGCCGTGCGGTCCTCCGCGACCGCCGAAGACCTGCCGTTCGCCAGCTTCGCCGGCCAGCAGGACACTTTCCTGAACGTGGTGGGCGCGGATGCCGTGCTGGCTGCCGTCCGCCGGTGCTGGGCCTCGCTGTGGACAGACCGCGCGGTGACCTACCGCGCGGTGCAGGGGATCGAGCCCTCGGCGGTGTCCCTCGCCGTGGTGGTCCAGCGCATGGTGGACGCGGCCGTGGCCGGGGTGCTGTTCACAGCCAATCCCGTCACCGGCCGGCGGCACGAGGCCGTCATCGACGCCAGCCCGGGGCTGGGG
>NZ_CAKKMM010000736.1:0-2514 GCF_918698205.1 Microbacterium sp. Bi128
CGAGTAGGCGGTGAAGCCGCCGTCGTCCATGATCTTCTTGGCCGCGGCACCGCGTTCGCGGACAGGCGCCTGGGCGTTTTCGCTGGAGAAAGTCTCCCAGTCTTCAAAGACGGCCTTGATGTCGTCATAGCGGGAGACGACATAGAGGCCGATCCGCTCGTCGAACATCACGGGCTGCTCAGCCCGGAGTTCGGCGTAGGCGGGGAAGGGATCCTTCATCTGGAACGGCTCGTAGCCGTGGTGCCCCGTAGGGGCTTCGGCGCCGTGTCCGAAGGGACAGCGGCCGGCCGTTTCAGTCGACGATGACATCTGGGCTCCTTGGTTTTCCGGTCCCGCTGACAGCAGCAGTGCATGCCGGGGGTTCTTCCTCCAGTGTGGCCCCCGTCACCTCGGGATGGCAGGAAAGGCTTCCACTGAGCGGAAGTCACTTTGCCGCGGGCCTGCAGCTGCAGGGTTCGGCCTAGTGCGATGCCGCAGTGTGGCTGCCCAGCAGCGTTTCCAGCGGGATCCGCGCGGTGGCGCGTTCGATCTGCGCCGAGATGCCCCTCAGGACGGGAAGGTGGCGGCTCATCGTGGCGGCCTGGCTCGTGGGAAGCACCAGGCCGATCGCGGCGCCGATTCTGCCGGTGTGGAAGACCGGGACGGCGATGGAGCACGAGCCCAGCCGGACTTCCTCGAGCGTAGTGGCGTAGCCCTGCTCCCGGATCTGGGTCAGTTCGGCGGCCAGTTTTCTCGGGTCAACGTGGGTGTGCGCGGTGTGCCGCTCGAGCTGCCGGTTCAGGTAGGCGTCGCGGACCCAATCCTCCTCGAAGGCCAGGAGGACCTTCCCGACGGCGGTCGCGTGCATGGGCAGGCGTCCGCCGACGCGGGAAGCTCGGGGCAGGCGCTTGGAGCCGTAGACGCAGTCGATGTACAGCACCTCGTGGCCGGACCGGACGGCCAGGTGCGCGGTTTCGCCCGTGAGGGAGAAAAGATCCTGGATGTATGGGCGCGCCGCGTCGCGGAGCTGCCGCCCGGTGTTCTGGGCAAGCTCCCAGAGGCGGATGCCCAGCTGATAGCGGCCGTTGGGCTCGCGGGAAAGTAATCCCCAGTCCGTGAGCTCGTTAACAAGCCGGTGGGCGGTGCTCAGGGGCAGCCCGGATTTTTCCGCGATTTCCGTCAGGCTGAGGGCACCCCGGGACTTTTCGAAGGCTTCCAGGATGGAGAGCACCTTCGAGGTCACAGTCCTACCGGGCTCACTGCTGCCGCCAGCCATCAAGGCTCCTCTGAAATATTCGCCCATCGTCGATGGTCGCCGGGACGTCCGATCAGAGTCTAGCCCTCGAGCAGGAGCACACGAGTCCGCCAAAGAGCTGCAGCCGGCCGGTAAGTAGAATCCGGGGAAGTATCTTCCATGGAATCCAAATGCTAATCTTGATCCATGGACACCAGAACTGGCCAGACTGACTTCTATCCCCTCTTCAGCGCACTGACCCGGCTGGAAACCGAGCTGTGGGATGCGGTCGACGCCCGCCTGCGCCAGGAATGCGGACTTCCCCTCGGCAGGTTCGAGGCGATGGTCGTTGTCTCCTCCCTTGGCACGTGCAGGGTGTTCGACATCGCGTCGGCGCTGGCCATAACCGTGGGCGGCGCCAGCAAGCTGGTTGACCGTGTTGAGGCGGCCGGGTACTGCTCGCGGAAGATGAACCCGGGCGACCGGCGCTCCTCCCTCCTTGACCTCACGGAAGAAGGGAAGGCGGTGGTTGCTCGGGGCCGCGCTGTGATCGAGGCCGAGCTCGCGCGCTGGTTCACCCCGGCCCTGAGTCCGCAGGAGACCACCACCCTGTTCGACCTCCTGGCCCGGCTTCGCAGCGCCCAGCAGCCCTCCTTGGACTCCACGGCGGCCAACTCCAAGGCGGCCAACTCCAAGGCGGCCGGTCAGTGAGCGGCGGCACCATGCGGGCCGTGGTGCTGGACGGCCCAGGGCCGGCCGAGGCGCTGGTCATTCGCGACCGACCCATCCCCGTGCCACTGCCGGGCCAGGTGCTCATCCGGGTCCGGGCGTTCGGGCTCAACCGCTCGGAACTGCACACCCGCCTGGGCTTGGCCGAGGGCGTCACGTTCCCGCGCGTGCCCGGAATCGAAGCTGTCGGCGAGGTGGCCGACTCCCCCGGCGGCGAGTTCCGCACCGGGCAGAAGGTCGCCACCCTGATGGGGGGCATGGGCCGCGTGTTCGACGGCGGCTACGCCGAGTACACGTGCGTGCCGGCCCGGCAGGTCATTGCCTTCGAATCAGAGCTGCCCTGGTCCGTCATCGGCGCCGTCCCGGAGATGCTTCAGACCGCCCACGGCTCCCTCACCATTGGCCTGGACATCCAGGCCGGCCAGAGCCTGCTCATCCGCGGCGGAACCTCCTCCGTCGGCATGGCCGCCGCAATACTTGCCAAGCGCCGCGGGCTCACCGTCCTGGCCTCAACGCGTGACGAAGCCAAGCGGGAAGCGCTCGCCTCGATCGGCGTCGACCATGTCCTGATC
>NZ_CAKKMM010000737.1:0-2513 GCF_918698205.1 Microbacterium sp. Bi128
CCCCAAGCCCCACCGCGGCCATCTCGAGCCCGCCCGCGAGCGTGTCGGAAATCTGCGCTGCTGCCGATGCCCATGCCGCGGCCCTGGCGAATTTCAAGGCCACGCTCAAGCCGGACGCCACCATCGAGCAGGTGCGCGCGGCCCAAGACCAAGTCTCCAAGACCTATGAAGAGCTGGCCAAGGCAAGCGAGAACCTCGCCCAGCAACGGGCGGAGGCGGTTATGGCCGCCGAAGCCAAGTTCAATGCCGCAGTCGCCGCGGTGCCTGACAACGCCACGTTGACTCAAGCAGCTGATTCCCTCCGGGACGAAGCATCCAACGTCGAGGCCGCGATCCGGGACCTCAGGACCGAGGTCAAGTGCTGACAGTCTGACATGTATTGTCCCAATCGGTGCCCTTTGAGCCCTCAGATGCAGGAATGGTCGTAGTCGAATCCTCCCGACACGTACTGGGCAATCGTGACTTTGCCGCCGGCCGTCAGTGGCGCCTCGGAGCATTTGCGTTTTGCCACGGCGAGTGACTTCGCCCCGGCCAGCCAGCTGGGCAGCGTGTAAAGGTTGCTCGAGGCCGGCACCGTTCCCACAATTTGGGTCCACTGCGTTTTGGCGGAGTAAAGGCCCGTTCGGGCTCCGACACTCGCGAAGTAGGCCGCCATCCCCTCCAGATCGGCACGGTTCGCCGCCGGGCGGGTTGACCAGCTGTTGCCGGTCTCGACATCGAGCCACCACGTGTAGGCCGCCGCGTTGCTTATCCCCCGGATGTTGGCATCGTCGTAGGCCTTGGCATAGCCGTACATGTAGGAGCAGGCTTCCTCGACTGAACCCTCGGTGCACTGTCCGTAGGGGTTGGCGACGGTGGTTCCTCCGTAGTTGTTGCTGGTAGGCCACCAGGATCCTGAAGTACCGGGGTTGGCGGTGTTCACGTAGAGCGCGACCAGGGGCTGGCCAGTCCCGCCGGTGGACGTCCCGGCCCAGGACAGCTGCGTCGCCAGACACGGGTTGGTGGTGTTGGCCAGCCCATTGTTCACGCCGACGACGGCGAACGTCTGGCCCCGGGGCAGCGTTTTGCCGCATTGGGGCCACGACACATCGTTGCCCGGGCCCGCAGCCCCGGCTGCGTGGGCCGGCGTTCCGGCCAGCATCAGCGCGAAGCTTGCGGCGGCCGCAAGGATCACCCGGCAACGCGAGGAAAAGGGTGCAAGGGACATGGTGGGCCTTCCGTCGATGCTGCTGAGCAGTTAGCACAGCATGGCCGCCGCAGGTTTGCCCGGTCAAGGCTTTCGGTAGTGAGTTCATGGGCCGGTCCGCCGGCGGCTCCCACAGACGCGGTGGCCCGGCATGGGAGGATCGGTGTATGGAAACCACCCCGGAGGTCCTGCGCTATGCGGCCTTTTCCACGACGCCCAACGGCGGAAATCCTGCAGGCCTGGTGCTGGATGCCCGTGATCTGGATGATGCCGGGATGCTGGCGGTGGCGGCCGCCATCGGGTACGCAGAGACGGCTTTCGTGACGGAGCCGGGTGTCGACGGCGACCCGCGCCGGAGCCGGAGCCGGGTTCGGTACTTCTCGCCGATCGCCGAGGTGCCATTCTGCGGGCATGCGACGATTGCGCTGGCCGTTGCGCTGAGCGCACGCGACGGGGCGGGCGCCTTCACCTTCGAGACCCCCGTCGGCCCCGTCCGCATTGAAACGGCGGGGGACGGTGCCGAGATCACGGCATCGTTCACGGGCGTTGAACCGCAACTGGCCGCCTTCGACGACGACGTCCTGGCTGAACTTCTTGGATTGCTCGGTTTCGGTCTGGACGATCTCGATCCGGCCTATCCGCCGCGGATCGCGTATTCGGGGAACTGGCATCCGGTGCTGGTCGTCGCGGACCGCTATCTTTTCGACTCCTTTTCCTTCGATCCGGAGGCCGTGCGCCGGCTGATGGACGCACAGGGCTGGGCCGCGACGGTGACCGTCCTGCACCCGATTGCAGATGGCGAATTCGAAGCCCGGAACCTGTTCCCGGTGGGTGCCATCACGGAGGACCCCGCAACCGGGGCGGCCGCGGCGGCCGTTGGCGCCTACCTGCGCATCCTGGGCCTGGTCGATCCCCCGTCGAGAGTCCTCATCCACCAGGGACGGCACGTCGGCCGTCCGGGCCTGCTCACCGTGGACATTCCCGCTGCCGGCGGAATAGTGGTCAGCGGCAGGGCCGTCCGGATCCCCGCCGCTGCGGGCAACAGCTGATCACTGGGTGGAGGCTAAGCGCCGGTAGCTGAAGGACTTCAGCGTCAGCGTGCCCCCTGCCGTGACGGCTTTGACCCCCGGCGTCCCCGCAGCGGGGAAAACGAGTGACGTCATGGTCTTTTCCCCGCCGTTGATGAAAACCTCCACCGAGCAATAGTCGACGAAAATCGTTAGCTCCACCGTCCCGTTCCGCGCTGGGCTGGCTGCGCGCCGCGATGCCCGATAGTCGGGGCTGAGTTCTGCCTTGCCGGTGGCGGCAACATCGGACTCCCGGGAGA
>NZ_CAKKMM010000738.1:0-2510 GCF_918698205.1 Microbacterium sp. Bi128
GTGAGGACGACGGCGAACGTGCTGGTGAAGCCGACGAGCGCGGTGACGACGCCCGAGACGAGCGGGCGGGCGAGGGAGGCGGTCGAAGTCATGGAGACTCCGACGCTAGCGGGTCGGGTCAGACGGTGACGACCTGGGCCGTGCCGGGAGCGGCATCCGGGCCCATCTCGTCGGCGAGGCGGTTGGCCTCTTCGATGAGGGTCTGCACGATCTCGGCCTCGGGCACGGTCTTGATGACCTGACCCTTGACGAAGATCTGTCCCTTGCCGTTGCCCGAGGCGACGCCGAGGTCGGCTTCGCGCGCCTCGCCCGGACCGTTGACGACGCAGCCCATGACGGCCACGCGCAACGGAACCGTCATGTCCTTGAGTCCCTCGGTGACGTCGTCGGCGAGCGTGTAGACGTCGACCTGGGCACGACCGCACGACGGGCACGAGACGATCTCGAGCTTGCGCTCGCGCAGGTTCAACGACTGCAGGATCTGATGCCCGACCTTGACCTCTTCGGCCGGCGGCGCCGAGAGCGAGACGCGGATCGTGTCACCGATGCCCTCGGAGAGCAGGATGCCGAACGCGGTGGCGCTCTTGATCGTGCCCTGGAACGCCGGTCCCGCCTCGGTCACACCGAGGTGCAGGGGCCAGTCGCCGCGCTCGGCGAGCAGACGGTAGGCCTTGACCATCACGATCGGGTCGTTGTGCTTGACCGAGATCTTGAAGTCGTGGAAATCGTGCTCCTCGAACAGCGAGGCCTCCCACACGGCGCTCTCGACGAGCGCCTCGGGCGTGGCCTTGCCGTACTTCTCGAGCAGGCGACGATCGAGCGAACCCGCGTTGACGCCGATGCGGAGCGAGACGCCCGCGGCCTTGGCCGCGGCGGCGATCGAGCCGACCTGGTCGTCGAACTTGCGGATGTTGCCCGGGTTCACACGCACCGCGCCGCACCCGGCGTCGATCGCCTGGAAGACGTACTTCGGCTGGAAGTGGATGTCGGCGATGACCGGGATCTGGCTCTTCTTCGCGATGATGTGCAGCACGTCGGCGTCGTCCTGCGACGGCACCGCCACGCGCACGATCTCGCAGCCGGATGCCGTGAGCTCGGCGATCTGCTGCAGGGTGGCGTTGATGTTGGTCGTCGGCGTCGTCGTCATCGACTGGACGCTGACGGGGGCGTCACCGCCGACGAGGACCTTGCCGACCTTGATCTGGCGCGTCTTTCGACGGGGAGCGAGGACCTCCGGTACGCGGGGCATCCCGATGTTCACTGCAGGCACGCGCCCAGCCTACGCCGCCGCGCCCGAGCGAGGGCTGAGGGCGCTCTGTGATAGGTTCGGCGCCATGCACGCGTATACCTGCTGGTGGCCCACCGTCTAGGCGGTGAGCACGTGTGCGACAGACCGCCCTCCCTCGGGATCCGGGCGGTCTTCGTGTTTCCGGCGGCCGCTTTGGACCCTCGATCTCAGACGGAAGTACTTCGATGACCGGGCCCGACCCCTCCTCCCTGATCCACGACCTGCTCGCCGGTGACGCGCCGTTCGCGCTCATCGCGCGCGACGAGGCGACCGTCGAGGTGCTCACCGGCACCGTCGTCGACGTCGACCTCCTCGCCGACATCCCGCTGATCGACGGCGACGGCGCGCCCCGCGAGGTTCTGGCCCTCGTGCCGTTCCGACAGGTCCGCGAGCGCGGCTTCGTCTGCCACGACGACGGCGCACCGCTGCGCTGCCTCGTGATCGACGAGCGGATGCCGCTCCCCCGCGCCGAAGTCCTGGCATCCCTCCCATCCGAGCCCGTGGCGCTCGACGGCGCCGGGTTCGACATCGACGACGAGGCCTACGCCGACATCGTCCGGCGGGTGATCGCGGACGAGATCGGGCGCGGCGAGGGGGCGAACTTCGTCATCCGTCGCGATTTCGTCGCCGGAGTCCAGGCCGACCCGCGCGTGGCCGCGCTGACGTGGTTCCGGGCGCTGCTCGAGCACGAGAAGGGCGCGTACTGGACCTTCGCGGTCGTGACCCCCGCTCACGTCGCGGTCGGCGCGAGCCCCGAGGCGCACGTGAGCGCCCGCGAGGGCATCGTGACGATGAACCCCATCTCGGGTACGTTCCGCCACCCACAGGGCGGCGCCACGGCGGACACGCTCGCGGAGTTCCTGCGATCGACCAAAGAGACCGAGGAGCTCTTCATGGTCGTCGACGAGGAGCTGAAGATGATGAGCGCCGTCTGCAGCGACGGCGGGCGCATCACCGGCCCGCACCTCAAGGAGATGTCGCGGCTGACGCACACCGAGTACATGCTGCGCGGGCGCAGCACGCTCGACCCGCGCGACATCCTCCGCGAGACGATGTTCGCCCCGACCGTCACCGGGTCGCCGATGCAGAACGCCTGCACCGTGATCGCCCGCCACGAGACGACGCCGCGCGGCTACTACTCCGGCGTCGCCGCCCTGTTCACGCCCAACGGTGCCGCGGAGGGCGTGACCCACGACCTCGACGCCCCGATCCTCATTCGCAC
>NZ_CAKKMM010000739.1:0-2510 GCF_918698205.1 Microbacterium sp. Bi128
CCATCATGCGCCGCCGGTACCAGGCCCGGATGTCAGGGCCGCTGCTGGACAGGGTCGACATCCAGCTCGAAGTCGAGCGGGTCTCGCTCGCCGGCTTCGGCCAACCTGCGGCCGAGGAAGGAACGGCCAGCATCGCGGAAAGGGTCCGGGCGGCCCGGACCCGCCAGCTGGACCGGTTGCTGCCATTCGGGATGGAAACCAACGCGCAGGTGCCGGGGCGGCTGCTGCGCGGGTCCCTGCGGCTCGATGCCCCCACCACCCGCATCCTGGACTACGCACTGGAGCGCGGAGTGCTGACCGCCCGCGGCTACGACCGCGTACTGCGCCTCGCATGGACCCTTGCGGACCTGTCCCGGCACGACGTCCCGGACGCAGACGACGTCGGGCAGGCGCTGGGCCTCCGGCAGGCCGCCGCGGTCTCACCCTGAGCCTGCCGGCACGAAGCCCACCCCAGCCGTGCGAAAGGAACCACCATGATTGATGACGAACGAACAGCCCGCGCCGCCCTGGCCCGCCTGTTCGAGCCGCAGGACGCGGCGGCCCTGACCCTGGTCCAGGCAGTGGGGGCGCAGGACGCCCTGCGGATTGCCAGCGGCGCGCTGGCCGCCGGTCCCGGGCTCGAACAGGAGATCACTGGAATCCTGGCGGACAACGGGTGCGGCAGCGGCTGGTCCGGGCTCAGCGAGGCGCTGAAGCGTTGGGCCCCGCGCGTGCCCGACCTCGCGCCGGAGCGGGACCTGGCCACCATGCACCGGCTCGGCGGACGCCTCATCATTCCCACGGATGACTTGTGGCCGCGGCAGCTGGCGGACCTCGGACTGCAGGAGCCCCTGTGCCTGTGGTGGCGCGGCGTGGAACAGGAGCTGCCCACGGCGGCCCGGTCCGTAGCCCTCGTGGGCTCCCGGGACAGCACCAGCTACGGGGCATCGGTAACGGGCGACCTCGCCTACTCGCTGGCCCAGCGCGGCTTCACGATCGTCTCCGGCGGGGCCTACGGGATTGATGCCCACGCCCACAGGGCGGCCCTGGCCGGAAGCGCGGGCGGCGTGCCCACCATTGCCGTCATGGCCGGGGGAGTGGACCGCTTTTACCCCGCCGGCAATGAGGACCTTCTGCGGACCGTGGCGAACCGCGGCGCGGTCCTGGCCGAGGTTCCGCCCGGGTCCGCTCCCACCCGCTACCGGTTCCTGCAGCGGAACCGGCTCATTGCGGCGTTGGCCTCCGTCACGGTCGTGGTCGAGGCCCGGTGGCGCTCCGGCGCCCTCAACACGGCCCACCATGCCGAAAGCCTGGGCAGGGCCGTAGGCGCCGTGCCCGGATCCATCCACAGCGCCAACTCCGCCGGCTGCCACCGGCTTCTCCGTGAAGGCGGCGCGGTATGCGTCACGGATGCCGGGGAGATCGCCGAGCTCGCCTCCCCGAGCGGCGAGGCGATGCCCCCGGACAAGGCAGGCCCGTCCGAGGCCCACGATGGCCTGACCCTGGAGGACCTGATCCTGCTCGATGCCCTGCCGCTGCGGACCACCACCTCGGTTGAGAAGCTGGCCGCGGTGGCCGGGCTCAGCCCGGACTCGGTCCGCGCGGGTCTTGGCCGGCTCGGGCTGCTGGGGCTGGCCGAATCCCGGCACGGCGGCTGGAAACGCTCAGGGAAGGCGGACTGAGATGGGTTGCTTCACCGGGAAGAAGCGGCTCGCCGACCGGCTCCTTGAATGCCGGGGGAATACTGCCAGAGTAAGAGGGTGTCTACACAGGATCCCCCCGCTGCCTCGCCCGCCGCGCTCGACGGCGATATCCGGTTCGTCGCCGCACGCTTCGGCCGCTACCTGGAAGCGGAGCGGGGCCGGTCCGCCCATACCGTGCGGGCCTATCTCTCCGATGTCGAAAGCCTGCTCGCGCACGCCGCAACCGAGGGCGTCCACGACCTTGCCGGGCTGGAGCTCGGGACCCTGCGGCGCTGGCTTGGTGCCCAGAGCGAGTCCGGGAAGTCCCGCGCCACCCTGGCCCGCCGCGCCGCCACCGCCAGGGCCTTCACCGCCTGGGCTGTCAGTGAGGAGTCTTGCACCAGCAACAGGTTCGGCGGCTCGTGGACGACGCCGAATCCGCCTCGGCCGATGGGGAACCGCTGGCCTTGCGCAACCGTGCCATGGTGGAGCTGCTCTACGCCACCGGTGTCCGGGTTGGCGAGCTCGCCGGCATGGACGTCGACGACCTCGACCCGGACCGCAGGACCCTCCGGGTGCTTGGCAAGGGCAACAAGGAACGCACGGTGCCCTACGGACTGCCGGCGGCGCTCGCCGTCGACGACTGGCTCCGCCGCGGCCGGCCTGCCCTCGCTACCGGGACCAGCGGCCCGGCGCTCTTCCTGGGCGCGCGGGGCGGAAGAGTGGACCAGCGCCAGATCCGCAGCGTGGTCAAGGAGATGCTGGAACGGCTGGGAGACACCGCCGCCACCGGGCCGCACGCCCTGCGGCACTCCGCAGCGACCCACCTGCTCGACGGCGGCGCGGATC
>NZ_CAKKMM010000740.1:0-2503 GCF_918698205.1 Microbacterium sp. Bi128
TCACCACGCCGGCGTACGAGCTGGTGGGCTGAGGCATGGCAGCCACCTCCGCCAGCGCCAGGCCGCAACCACGCAGCCATCTGCAGCGTCAGGGTCCGGTGACGCCGGCCCTCTCCGGGGCCGACCTCGCCCGGATCGATGCGCAGCTCGCCGACACCGACCGGCTGCTGGAGCGCAGCTACCCGGGCGACGACGGCTCCCGCCAGCCGGTGCACACCGTCTACGTTCCGGCCGACCGCTTCAGCCCGGAGTTCGCCGCGGACTGGGGCGCCCAGGGCCTCGCCGCGGTGGACGCCCGCGGCGGCGTCGAAAGCCTGTGCGCGCTGCAGGGCCAGGAAGCCGGACTGGCCGCCGCCGTCGCGCCGCGGGTCCGGGCCAAGCTCTCACGCGAGCCGATCGAGGACCTCCGTCTGGACTTTGAGGACGGGTTCGGGGACCGGGGCGACGACGCCGAGGACGCCGCCGCTGTCGCCGCGGCATCTGCCGTGGCCGCCGCCGTCGCCGCCGGTACCGCGCCGCCGTTCATCGGGATCCGCTTCAAGTGCTTCGAGGCTGGCACCCGCGCCCGGGGTCTGCGGACCCTGGATCTCTTCGTCTCGCAGCTGGCCACGGCCGGCGAACTGCCGGACGGGCTCGTCCTCACCCTGCCCAAGCTCACCACGGTGGCACAGGTGGAGGCCATGGCCTTCGCCGTGTCCCGGCTCGAGGAAGTCCACTCGCTCCCCGCGGGCCGGCTCCGCTTTGAGGTGCAGGTGGAAACGCCGCAGCTCATCCTGGGCCCGGACGGAACCTCGCCGGTGGCGCGCCTGCCGCACGCGGTGCCCGGCCGGATCAGCGGGCTGCACTACGGCACCTACGACTACTCAGCATCGCTGCAGATCTCCGCCGAATACCAGTCCATGGAACATCCCGTGGCGGACTTTGCCAAAGAAGTCATGCAGCTTGCCGCGGCCGGCACCGGGATCCGGCTCTCCGACGGCTCCACCAACATCATCCCGGTGGGCGGGAACGTGGAGCAGGCCTGGCAGCTCCACGGCCGGCTGGTCCGCCGCTCGCTGGAACGCGGCTACTACCAGGGCTGGGACCTCCACCCCGCCCAGCTGCCCAGCCGGTTCGCCGCGACCTACGCCTTCTACCGGCAAGGGCTCCCGGCCGCCGCTGCCCGGCTCCGCAATTACGTGGACCAAACCGCCGGCGGCGTTCTGGATGAACCCGCCACCGCACGGGCTCTGGCAGCCTTCGTGCTTCGCGGCGTCCAGTGCGGCGCCGTCGGCACCGAAGAAGTCCTGGCGCTGGCCGGCGTCGGGCTCCCCGAACTCACCGCGCTGGCCCACCCCCGGCTGGCCAACACCTCCACTCCCTCAGCAAAAGGAACGCACCCATGAGCAACTATTTCTACCCCGAAGGCGGGCTTCCGCCGCAGACCCAGATCCTCTCGGACCGGGCCGTGGTCAAGGAGGCCTACACCGTCATTCCGAAGGGCGTGCTTCGGGACATCGTCACGAGCAAACTGCCCGGCTGGACCAACACCCGTTCCTGGATCCTGGCCCGGCCCATCGCCGGTTTTGCCACGACGTTCTCGCAGCTGATCGTCGAGGTGGGACCGGGCGGAGGTTCGGAAAAGCCCGAGCCGGAGGCCGGCGTCGAAGGCGTTATCTTCCTGACCAAGGGCGCCCTGGCACTGACCCTTGAGGGGGAAATCCACAGGCTGGGCGAGGGCGGCTACGCCTACCTCGCCGCGGGGGCCCAATGGTCCGTGGCGAACGAGTCCGGGGAGATCGCCAGTTTCCAGTGGATCCGGAAGGCCTACGAGCCGCTGGACGGCTACACGGCGAAATCCTTTGTAACCAGCGACCAGGACGTCGCACCGCGGGCGATGCCGGACACCGACGGGGCCTGGGCCACCACGCGTTTCGTGGACCCGGAGGACCTCGCCCACGACATGCACGTCAACATCGTCACCCTCAAGCCCGGCGCCTCCATCCCCTTCGCGGAAACCCACGTCATGGAGCACGGCCTCTTCGTGCTGGAAGGCAAAGCCGTCTACCGGCTCAATGACGACTGGGTGGAGGTGGAGGCCGGCGACTTCATGTGGCTGCGTGCCTTCTGCCCCCAGGCGTGCTACGCCGGCGGTCCGGGCAACTTCCGGTACCTGCTGTACAAGGACGTCAACCGCCAGATCCGCCTGACCTAAGACCGATCCACCAATACCGATCCACCAATACCGATCCACCCATACCGATCCACGTAGTGGAGTCCGCCCCGTCTGACGGAGCGGACTCCTCCGTGGTTCCGCCGGCCGCGCCTCGGCACCAAATCTGGTCACCCAGCCCGGAGCCCTTGCGGCCCGGGCGATGCTTGCTAGCCTGAGGCTGTGAAGTACGAATCCCTGTGGATCGGAATGCTCCTTGGCGCGGCCCTCGGCTTCGCCATCGGAGTCACCACCGTCGACAAGCCATTCACGGGCCTGCTGATCGGCCTCGGGGTCGGCGCACTCGTGGGC
>NZ_CAKKMM010000741.1:0-2502 GCF_918698205.1 Microbacterium sp. Bi128
AGACTGGACATGTCCCCCGCTGCCCGGCGTGACCAAGGGACATGCCCTCCCCCGCTCCGCAAAATTGCCCAAAAAATGGACATGCCCATCGCTGCCACGTGTGACCACCGGACGTGCCCTCCGCCGCCGCGCGCCAGTGGACATACGCCCTTTGTGCCCATACCCGGACCTTAAGAGTGGACATGTGCCCCGCTGCCGGACGTGACCATGGGACATGTATTCCCGCGGCCGCACGATTGGCTGAAAACTGGACATGTCCCCCCAGCGGGAACTGGCGAAAAAATCAACTCGTCAAGCCCGGCCTGGCGGAGCTCGGCGGCGCGAAGCCTGGACCGGCTCGGAAGGCACGGCTAGGAAGGCACCGCTCGGAAGGAGCGGCTCAGAAGGGCCGGCTAGGAGGAGGCCCGGCCTAGCGGAGCTCGGCGGTGCGAAGTCTGGCCCGGCTCAGATGGACCGGCTAGGAGGAGGGCCGGCCTAGCGGAGCTCGGCGGTGCGAAGTCTGGCCCGGCTCGAAAGTAGCTGCCCGGGGAGGCCCGGCTCAGAAGGAGCGGTCCGGCGGCCGGGTCCCCCAAGGAGCCGGCCGCCGAACCAAACACTCCCACCCCCAAAGCTTGTCACAGGTTTGACAAAATTGTCACACGCCGCTCCGGGCCGTGCCGAGGCCCGTCGGTATTGTGGAATTCATGAATGACACGACGGCACCGCAGGATCCCGGGCACCGGAGCATATTCCTTGACAAGGCGCACCCCGCTGCCTGGCGCGCACTCAACGGGCTGGGCCTGAAAGCCAAGGAAGCCGCCACCGAGGCCGGGCTGGACGACACACTCATTGAGTTGCTCAATGTCCGCATTTCGCAGATCAACGGCTGCGCCTTTTGCCTGGACATGCACGTGGACGATGCCGTCAAGAACGGCGAGTCGGCCCAGCGCCTGGCCGTTCTCCCCGCATGGCGCGACACCTCTCTGTTCTCCGAAAAGGAACGCGCAGCCCTGACGCTGGCCGAGGCCATCACCACCATCTCTGACGCCCATACCCGCGACCACGAAGGCGCACAGGCCAGGCGGCACCTGACTGCCGAAGAATTTTCCGCCGTCAGCTGGCTGGCGATTACGATGAACGCGTTCAACCGGGTTTCCATCGTCAGCCAGCACCCGGTCCGCGACGCCCGCGGCTAACCCACCGTTCACTCCCGCCAGCCGCCCGCACCAGGACACCCGGCGGACAGCCGCCCGCGCCAGAACACCTGGCGGTGCGCGGCTGGCTAAGCAATGAGCCGTAGCCACAACTGGCGTGCAGTCGTAAGCTCGAAAAGTGGGGCGGAGCCGCGGTCACCGAGGGAGCACTGCCATGAGGTGGGTCAGGCCGGGTCACCCGGAGTACGACGAAACACGAAGACTCTTCAACGCGATGATCGACCGCCATCCGGCCGTCATTGCCCCGTGCGCCGACCCGGTAGGGGTGGCCGAGGCGTTGGCGTACGCGCGGACACACGGCTTCGAAGTCGCCGTCCGGGCCGGCGGCCATTCCGTAGCCGGCATGTCCATGAACGACGGCGGCCTCGTGATCGACGTTCGTCCGATGAAGTCCGTCCGGGTGGACCCGGAGGCCCGCACTGCCACGGTGGGCGCGGGCCTCACCTGCGGCGAGTTTGACCGCGCCACCCAGGAATACGGCCTCGCCATCACAGGCGGGCGGGTCTCCACGACCGGGCTCGCGGGTTTCACGCTCGGGGGCGGGTCCGGCTGGCTCGAGCGCGCCTTCGGCTTCGCCTGCGACGACCTCGTCTCCGTGGATCTGGTCACGGCCACCGGCGAGCAGGTGAGGGCCAGCGCCCAGGAGAATCCCGAACTCTTCTGGGCCCTGCACGGCGGCGGCGGGAACTTCGGCGTCGCCACCTCGTTTACGTTCGGCCTGCATCAGCTGGGGCCACGCGTGCATGCCGGGGTGCTGATGTGGCCGGGGGACGCAGCCCCGGAACTCAGCCGCGGATACCGGGACCTGGCCTCCGCGGCTCCCAACGAAGAGTCCGCCACCCTCATCTACGGGACTGCACCGGCGGAACCCTTCGTGCCCGCGGCCATGGTGGGCAAGATGGCGGTGTACGTCGTGTATGTCTTCGCCGGGGATGCCGAGGAAGGCAAAGAACATGCCAGGGCATACCGGGAACTGGACCCTGTTGTGGACCTGGTGGAAGACACCGGCTACGCAGACTTCCAGTGCTCCCTGGACGACCCGCCGGGCAAGTACAACTACTGGAGTGCCGACTACCACGACGAACTCTCCGACGACGCCCTGGACGTCATCATCGACTCGGCCCGGAACCTCCCGGGACCAAGCTCCCAGCAATTGATCGCCCATTGGGGCGGGGCGGTGAGCGGGCCGGCCGCCGCGGCCACCCCGCTGCTGAACCGGACCGCCAACTGGGTGAGCCACCCGTTCGGCCTGGGTGACACCCCGCAGGGCGGGCAGGACGCGAAGGCATGGGTCAAACGCTTCCGCCAG
>NZ_CAKKMM010000742.1:0-2502 GCF_918698205.1 Microbacterium sp. Bi128
GGCCAGTTCTTTGTGCGCGGCCGGATCCGCGTCCGCCGGAACAGCCGTTTTCGCCTGGCCAACGGACATGCCCAGCCGGAGCTCGCTCCCCCCGATGGTGACGGCGCCGGCCAGGCAGCTCCGGACGCGCTCCGCAACCGCCTCGAGCTCCGCCGCGTGCTCCAGCCGAGGGATCAGGACAACGAACTCGTCCCCGCTGTAGCGCGTGACGGTGACCGCGCCGCGCACGGCCTGGGAGAGCATCAGCGCCACGTGTTCCAGGACCTGGTCGCCGGCCGCGTGGCCCAGGGTGTCGTTGACCAGCTTGAACTTGTTGACGTCGTAAAACAGCACGCCGACGCGGTTCCGCTGTTCGCCGGCGCTGGCCAGGGCCCCCAGCAGGTTTTCCTCGAGGTGCCGCCGGTTCGGCAGGCCGGTCAGCGGGTCATGCAGCGCCCGATGGTGGGCTTCCCGCAGGAGCGCGGCGCGGTCCGCCTCGGCATCCTCGAGTTGCCGGTGAGCGCTGGCCAGTTCGCGCTCATACCGCCGCCGCTCGGGGGCCGCGAAAAAGATCATCAAATCCCTCGGTTCTGCCCCGTCCACGGTCCGGGTGACGGACAGCAGGACGGGCCTGCGCTGCCCGTCCTGTCCCAACAGCTCGATCGAGAGTTCGGCGAGGTGCCCGTCGCGTTCCAGCTTCGGCCCGGCGTGCGTCCGCTACATCAGCCTGTCCCCGGGCGGGCCGCGGGCCCGGACATGCGTCTTCGCAGGTCACGCGGGGTTTCTGGCGGGGATGCTTACAGCCGAAAACTGGCCGTAGCAAGCTGTTCCTGCGCGCGCGGCCGATCCCGGATACACGTATGGACCTCCTGTTCCCGCCATGAGGTCCGGCACACGACGGCAACTGGGCAACCAAGCGGTCACCCCTGGCACGCGCCGCCCTCCTGCTGGCACACTGAGCCGATGAGTGATCCCCTCCCCCAGTCCCGGCGGCCTGGCATCCGTGCCGCGATGTTCGTGGACTTCGACAACGTCTATACCGGCCTGATGGCCTTGGACCCGGCGGCCGCGAAGAGGTTCGCCGAGGACCCCAAGCACTGGACGGAGGCGCTGGCCGCCGGCGGCGCGGGCGAAGAATCCCGGCGCTTCCTGATCCGCAACTGCTACCTCAATCCGGTGATCTACTCCAAGTACCGGCCGTACTGGACCCGCGCGGGCTTCCGGGTGATCGACTGCCCCTCCCTGACCCAGCGGGGCAAGTCCAGCACCGATATCAACCTGGTGCTGGACGCAATGGATGCCCTGGCCGGCGCGGCACATATTGAGGAGTTCTTCGTCGCGTCTGCCGACGCCGACTTCACCTCGCTGGTCCAGCGGTTCCGGGCGGCCGACCGCATGACCACCGTCATCGCTGCCGGCGCCGTGGCGTTCGCATACCGGGAGATGGCGGACAGCGTGGTGGAGTCCCACGACTTCGTGGCAATCCTCAACGGGACCGCGGCCGGCATCCCCCGCATGGTCCCGTCCGCCGGACTTGGCACCCCGCTCCGCACCGCCCAGGGCACTCCCGGGTCCGCGACGTCGGCCGCCGACGAGGTCCGGGCCCTGGTGCAGGCCGCGCCGGGTCCGGTCACGGGAGCGGTCGCGGCGCACCGGGCCCTGACCGCGGACCCGTCGCTGAAGACCGATTGGGGCGGGCACGGCAAGTTCGGGGCCTGGATCGCCCAGATCGGCCAGGGCATCCAATACTCGTCCACGCCGTCGCCCGGCTGGGTGTGGGACGCGAAGCGGTTTTCCCCGGAGCCCTCCTCGCTGGCCTCCGACGCCCGGCCCGCGATCGAGGAGCAGGTCACCCGGGTCACGGACGTTCCGGCGCTGTCGGCAGAACAGTTCAGACAGGTCTTCCTGTCCCTGGCGGCGAAGCTGCGCGACCATTCGGGCAACCGCAGCGAATTGGCACGCTCCGTCCGGGACGACTGCGTGGCGGCCGGGCAGCCAGTGTCCCGCTCTGCCGTCAACTTCGTGATCCAGGGCGTGGTGTACGCCGGCGGCTCCCTCGCAGAGGACATCTCAGCGGCGGAACTCGCTGCCGCGTGGACCAGAAACGTGGAAGAGCTGTGCCGGCTGGCCCTCATGGAGTTCGACGACGCCGAAAAGCTCGCGCTCCGGCGCTGGGCCGGCGGCGGGCTGCTGGAGTCCGGCCCCGGCGGCTCCCGGGCGTAGCGAACCTCCCGCCGTCGTGGGCTTGCGCCGGGTGCCAAACCGATCCACAGTGTGATCTATCGACATCGGGTACTCCCAAACGAATTCGGAAAGGAGCTGGAAATGCCCAACGACCTTACGGGGCTGGTCAGCGTCCGGTACATGGTGGCCGACGTCGATGCCGCGGTCGACTTCTATACAACCCATCTCGGATTCACCGTCAGGATGAGCGCCGCGCCGGCGTTCGCAGACGTCACCCGCGGCCGGTTGCGGCTCCTCCTGAGCGGGCCGGCCAGCTCGGCAGGCCGTCCCATGCCGGAC
>NZ_CAKKMM010000743.1:0-2499 GCF_918698205.1 Microbacterium sp. Bi128
GTCCCGTTGCGGTGCAGGAAGTCCACGGCCGCCCGGCAGCCCCGGTCATTGCCGGCCGGGAATCCGCCGCCCGCGGCGCCGTGGCAATGGAGGTCGACAAGCCCGGGAAGCAGGGAGCTGCCGGGCGGCAGCGGGAGCTCCTCCGCATCCGGGAAATGTGCGGCGTCAAAGCCGTCGCCGGGTCCCGCGTAGGCGATCCGGCCGCCGTTCACCGCCACCACGCAGCCCGGTGTGCAGGCGCCATCCGTGATGAGGGCACCCCGCAGGATGTAGGCAGGGGCGGCGGCTTCGCGGTCCTCGAGGGGCAGGATCATGGTGCCAAACCTAGCGCAGCACGACCGTCCTGTTGCCCTGGAGGATGACGCGTCCCTCGCAGTGCCAGCGGACGGCGTTGGAGAGCGCCTTGCACTCGGTGTCGCGTCCGGCGGCCACGAGGTCCTCGGGCCCGAAGGTGTGGTCTACTTCCACCACCTGCTGGGCGATGATCGGCCCCTCGTCCAGTTCGGCGTTGACATAGTGGGCTGTGGCGCCGACCGTCTTCACGCCCCGGGCGTGGGCCTGGTGGTAGGGCTTCGCGCCCTTGAAGCTGGGCAGGAAGGAGTGGTGGATGTTGATGGCGCGGCCATCCAGCTGGCGGGTGAGGTTGTCGCTGAGGACCTGCATGTAGCGGGCCAGGACCACCAGTTCAACGTCCATCCGGTCGATCAGTTCCAGGAGCCGCTGCTCGGCCGCGGGCTTGGTGTCCGGGGTGATGGGCACATGGAAGAACGGGATTCCGTGCCATTCGACGGTCCGCCGGTGATCGGGATGGTTCGAGACGACGCCGACGATCTCGATGGGCAGTTCCCCGGTGCGGGCCCGGTACAGCAGATCGTTGAGGCAGTGCTCGAACTTCGAGACCATGATCAGGACCCGCCGTTTGCTGCCGTGCCGCCGCAGGTCCCAGCGCATGCCGAATTTGTCGGCGACCGGAACGAAGGCTTCCCGAAGCGTGTCCAGGGTGGTTTGGTCCCCGGCCGAGGCGAAGTGGAGCCGCATGAAGAAGTGGCCGTCCAGCTGTGAGTCGAACTGTTTGCTTTCCAGGATGTCGCAGCCCTGGTCCAGCAGGAAGCCGGAAACGGCGTGGACGATCCCGCGCGTTTCCGGGCAGTCCAGGGTCAGGATGTGCTCCACGGTTTCGGTGCTCTGGTTCTCGGCCATGGTCAGCACTCCACGACATTCACGGCGAGGCCTCCGCGGGAGGTTTCCTTGTACTTGGTTTTCATGTCTGCTCCTGTTTCGCGCATGGTCTTAATGGCCTTGTCCAGCGAGACTTTATGGCTGCCGTCCCCGTGCAGGCACAGGCGGGCGGCGTTGATGGCTTTGACGCTGGCAATGGCGTTGCGTTCGATGCAGGGGATCTGCACCAGCCCGCCGACGGGGTCGCAGGTCAGGCCGAGGTTGTGTTCGATCCCGACTTCGGCGGCGTTTTCCACCTGTTCCGGGGTGCCGCCCAGCACTTCGCAGAGCCCCGCCGCCGCCATGGAGCACGCCGATCCGACTTCACCCTGGCAGCCGACCTCTGCCCCGGAGATGGAGGCATTGATCTTGAACAGGATCCCGACGGCGGCCGCGGCCAGCAGGAAGCGCACCACGCCGTCGTCGTTGGCTCCGGGGACGAACTTGACGTAATAGTGCAGCACGGCCGGCACAATGCCGGCGGCACCGTTGGTGGGCGCCGTGACGATCCGGCCCCCCGCGGCGTTTTCCTCGTTGACGGCCAGCGCGAAGAGGTTCACCCATTCCATGGCGAGCAGCGGGTCGGCAGGGACCTGGACCGGCGATGGGTTCCGGGCGTCCGCCTCGGCGCTGACGGCGGATGCTGCCAGCGTCCGAAACAACGACGGGGCGCGCCGTTTGACGTTCAGCCCGCCGGGCAGGATGCCCTCGGCAGCGCAGCCGTTTTCCACGCACTGGCGCATGACCGCCCACAGGGCCAAGAGCTTCTCCCGGAGGTCGGCTTCGGTGCGCCAGACGAGTTCGTTGGCCAGCATGACGTCGGAGACGGACATATTCTCTCGGTGGCATATTTCGAGGAGTTCGTCAGCTGTTGTGAACGGGTAGGGCAGCACCGTGTCGTCGGCCACCACGTGGTCGGCGCCTTGTGCATTGCCATCGACCACAAAGCCGCCCCCAATCGAATAGAAGCTCCGTTCGCTCAGGACGTCGCCGGCGCGGTCAAGAGCCCGGAAGGTCATGCCGTTCGGATGGGCGGGCAGCGACTTGCGGCGGTGCAGGACCACGTCCTCGTCCCAGTTGAAATCCACCCGGTGATGGCCGGCGAGCTGTAGCTCCGCATCCAGGGCAGCGGCAGCCACCTGGTCATCCGCCGTAGCGGTGTCCACTGTCTCGGGGTCCTGGCCCTGGAGGCCCAGGACGACGGCCTTGTCCGAACCGTGGCCCCGGCCGGTGGCGCCGAGGGAACCGAACAGCTCGGCCTGCACCCTCGCAGTGGAACTC
>NZ_CAKKMM010000744.1:0-2498 GCF_918698205.1 Microbacterium sp. Bi128
GGCCACGCCCCCGTGTGCCTGGGCGATGGCCGCGACAATGGCAAGGCCCAGTCCCGAGCCCTCCACGCCGCGGCCCGTGTGCGCCCGGCCGAACCGTTCGAAGATCCGTTGCTGGTCCTCGGCGGCGATGCCGATCCCGTCATCGCGCACCCACAGCACGAGGGTGTCCTGCGGGGGCAGCGAGGTGCCGTCGTTCGCCGTCGGGCGCTCAATCCGGGAACCGAGCGCGATGGTGGAGGACGGCCCGGTGTACTTGACGGCGTTCGCGGCGAGCTGGACCAGTGCCTGGGTGAGGCGCTGCGGATCCGCCTCCACCACGTAGTCGGCTCTTTCATCGATCTGCCAGTGCCGGTCGGCCAGGACGTGCACCTTCTCCATGACCTGATCCAGGAGCTCCGGGACCCGGACGGGTTCACGCTGGATGAAGCCGATCTCGCCCGAGTTGGCGAGCAGCAGGAGGTCGTCCACCAGGCGCTGCATCCGGTCCACCTCGTCCAGCAGCACGTCCCTGGTGGCAATGACATCGTCCGGATCATCGACCGTCACTAGCTCGAGGTGCCCGCGGAGAATGGTCAGCGGGGTCCGCAGTTCATGGCCGGCGTCGTCCAGGAACTGCTGCTGTTGCTGGGCGCCCTCATCGAGTCTTTCCAGCATGGTGTTGAAGGTCTTGGCAAGCAGGGTGACGTCGTCCTCGCCCTTGCGCACCGTCACCCTTTGCGTGAGGTCCTCCGGGCCCACCGCCCGGGACGTCTCGCGCATACGGCGGAGCGGATCGAGCAGCCGGCCGGCAACCACGCTGCCGATCACCGCGGCGGCCAGGAGCATGCCGAGGGCCACCAGCGAATACGTCCGGACAGAGCTGGCGTTGTGCTCGCGCTGGTCGCCGGCGTCCCGGCCGACCAGGAAGAATGTCCCGGGGGCGCCCTTCATGGGCACCACCACTGTCCTGAGTGGACGGCCGTCCGAGTTCAGCTCGCCGAAGGACGCGCCGGCCGGGTTGCTGAGCTGGGCAGCATCGGCCAACATGCTGTTGTTCAGGAGGTTGCTGTCCCCGTTGCCTTCAACGGTCCATGCCACATGCCCATCCACTATCCCTGCCATGACCTCGTTGCTGCGCGGCTCGATATCCTCCGCGGCCTCGTGAAGGGCGCTGACGTACGTCCTGTTGGCGTAGTCACCGGACGTTTTCTTCTTTGTCTGGACGACCTTGACCACGGCATTCGCCTTGTCGAGAACCGCCTGGTCGGTCCTGGCATCAGAGTCCTGGAACTGGACCACGAACGTGACCATCCCGGCTGTGACCACCCCGGCGAGCATCATGCCCAGCATGGCGGCCACCACCCGGAAACGCACCGAGTGGATCTTTGCGCCCCAGCCGGACGGGTCCTGGGTTTCCGCCTCAGGGAAGGCAACCGCCGGCGCGGCCTGGCCGTCTTCACTGGGATGTTCATCCAAGGTGGCCACTCTGTTCCCTTCCTGCGCGGATCAGCTTGCTATGCCTAGCTGAGGCGGTACCCGGCGCCGCGGGTGGTGAGGATCCGGTCCGCGCCGAGTTTCATCCGCAACTGGCGCACGTACACATCCACCACGTCGGACGTGCCGTCGAAGTCGTAGCCCCAGACATGGCTGAGCAGTTGCTGCCGGCTCAGGACCTGCCCGGGGTGGAGCAGGAACATTTCCACCAACGCGAATTCGCGGGCAGAGAGTTCCACCATCCTGCCGTCGACGCTGACCGAGTGGGTGAGCAGGTTCAGCTCCAAGTGCCCGTAGCGCATGACGCTTCCCGCCAGCACATCGCCGGTGTCCGACTTGCGGATCCGGGCCTTGATGCGGGCCACGAGTTCCTCGAAGTGGAAAGGCTTGACGATGTAGTCGTCGGCGCCGCCCTCCAGCGCTGCGACGGTGTCGCTGGATGATCCGCGGGCCGTGAGGAAGATGACCGGGATGCCCACCTGGCCGCGGCGCAACGCCGCGAGGACGGCGTACCCGTCCAGGCGGGGGAGTCCGATGTCGAGGAGCAGGAGATCAAATTCGCCTCTGGAGGCGTAGTCCACGGCCGTGACGCCGTCGGCGACCACCGTGGGCACGTAGCCAGCCGCGCGCAGGCCCTTTTCGATGAAGCGGGAGATGCGTTCTTCGTCTTCTGCAATGAGGATGCGGGTCAAGGTGACTCCCTGGACAGCCCGGCTCCGGAAGGCTCCCCTAGCCGCGCATCTGCACGGTCCTCTTCGCGGGATCCTAGGCCTGCTCCAATACTGCGGCGTCTCCTACATGTGACTGGGAGGAATTCCGGGGCCCCAGCAGCCTCGATCAGCCCGGAGTGCGGGCCGGACCCGTGCCCCGTTGTGTGGGGCCGGCGGTTGAGCTGGTGCGGACCCGTCAGGGCGGCGCGGCGGGACGTGCTGGACCGCGCGCTGGACAAGAGGCCCCTGCGTCGGGGCGACTGAACGTTCTTGATTCAGAAGGAATGGACATCTGGTGCTCCTCCAGAGGACGGC
>NZ_CAKKMM010000745.1:0-2497 GCF_918698205.1 Microbacterium sp. Bi128
CTCGAACGCATGGGCGACCTCGCCCGGCACCTGGCCCAGCTGGCGCGTCTGCGCTATCCGGCGTCAGTGGTCCCGGACCAGCTGCGGGAGACCTTCAAGGCTTTCGCGGAACAGGACCTGCTGATCGCCCAGAAGCTCACGGAGCTGCTGGCAACCCGCGACCTCGGCGTGGCCCGGGAGATCATGAAGGCCAACGGCGCCGTCAACGACCTTCACCTGAGCGTTTTCCAGGCGATCGCCCGCAGCGACTGGCAGGAGTCGCCGGCCACCACGGTGGACGTTGCCCTGGCCAGCCGCTACTTCGAGCGCTTCGCGGATCACGGCGTCTCCGTGGCCCAGAAGGTCACGTACCTGGTGACGGGCGCGTGGCAGCCGAGCACGATCGAGCACAACTGACTCCGGCCAACTGCGGCTGACTCAGCCGCAGTTACGGCTGAATCAGCAGCAGGTACAACGGCGCTGATAGCACCGCGCTGATACGAACGACGGCGTCCGGTCACCTTGGGGGTGGCCGGACGCCGTCGTTTGTGCGCTGTGCCTTACTTAGTGCCTGCCCGGGCGGGGGCCGGTTACTTCTTGCCCTGGTTGGCGACTGCCTTGATGGCCTCGGCGGCAGCCTCGGGATCGAGGTAGGTGCCGCCCGGGTTCAGCGGCTTGAAGTTCTCATCCAGTTCGTAGACCAGCGGGATGCCGGTGGGGATGTTCAGGCTGGCGATGTCCTCGTCGCTGATCCCGTCAAGGTGCTTGACGAGGGCGCGGAGCGAGTTGCCGTGGGCGGTGACCAGGACGGTCTTACCGGCCCTGAGGTCTTCTTTGATGTCTGATTCCCAGTACGGCATGAGCCGGATCAGGACATCCTTGAGGCATTCGGTGCGCGGGACGGCGTCGCCGAGGTCCGCGTAGCGCGGGTCCCCCACCTGGGAGAACTCGGAATCGTCAGCCAGGGGCGGCGGCGGGGTGTCGTAGGACCGGCGCCACAGCATGAACTGCTCCTCGCCGAATTCGGCGAGGGTCTGGGCCTTGTCCTTGCCCTGCAGCGCGCCGTAGTGGCGCTCGTTGAGCCGCCAGTCGCGCTTGACGTCGATCCAGCCGCGGTCGGCCTTTTCCAGTGCCATGTTCGCCGTGTTGATGGCCCGCTTCAACCGCGAGGTGTAGAGGATGTCGGGGAGGATGTTGTTCTCCACGAGCAGCTCGCCGCCGCGGACCGCCTCGGCACGGCCCTGGTCATTGAGGTCAACGTCCACCCAGCCGGTGAACAGGTTCTTGGCATTCCAGTCGCTGTGGCCGTGGCGCAGCAGAATCAGCTTGTAAGTCATGGTTTTCATCCTAGCCGAGCGGTTGGCGGCGGTGCCGAGCGTTACACCGCGCGCGTTTCAGAGCGTGCCTCACCTTCTGCTTCACCGCGTGCTTCAGGGCAACGCGGGGTCGCTCCCGGCCCATCCAGCGCCCATCACGGAAATGAGGTGACCCCGTGTTGGAGGATAGGCTTGGGCGGTGGTACAGAAGGCTGAACGGGTGCTGGCCCCCCGAAACAAGGGCGGAACGAGAGGCGGCGCGCGCGGCGGCAGGCCCGTGGGTAACGTGACCCGCGGAACCACGAACCCCAACCGGATGCGCCGCGTGGACCGCTGGCTGACCGGGCCGCAGGCATGGCGGCTGCGGGCCGCGGCCCATCCTCTCGCCGTCGACCTCGGGTACGGCGCCTCACCGGCCACCGCCGTCGAACTTTTCGAACGCCTCGCCGCGGTCCGCGGGGACGTACAAATGGTGGGGATCGAAATCGAACCGGAGCGCGTCCGGCAGGCCCAAGCCCTTGAACGGCCCGGCCTAAGGTTCCAGCTGGGCGGCTTCGAACTGCCCATGACCGGAAAGCCCGTGCTGGTCCGCGCCTTCAACGTGCTGCGGCAGTACGAGGAAACCGACGTGGCGGGCATCTGGCGGCTGGTGCAGGACCGGCTGGCCCCGGGCGGGCTGTTCGTCGACGGCACGTGCGATGAGATCGGGCGGCGCGCCGTCTGGGTGGCGCTCGACGTCGAGCGGCCGCTGAGCCTGAGCCTGTCCATGCGGTTCGGTGCCTTCGTGCTGCCCTCCGACGTTGCCGAAAGGCTCCCGAAGGCCCTGATCCACCGCAACGTGCCCGGCGAGAAGATCCACGCCTACCTGCAGGCGATGGACCAAGCTTGGCTGGAAGCGGCGCCGCTGGCGGCCTTCGGAAACCGGCAGCGCTTCGGGGCTATGTGCCGCGCACTGCTCGACGCCGGTTGGCCGATCCAGGACGGCCCGTCCCGCTGGCGGCTGGGCGAAGTGACGGTCGGCTGGGAAGCCGTGGCCCCGGGAGCTTAGGCGCCGGGGGGTGGGCCCACGCCGGCGGGGTTCCCTGGGCGAGCTTGCGAGCTTAGGGTGCCGGTGTTGGGCCCACGCCGGCAGGGTTCCCTGGGCGAGCTTGCGAGCTTAGGGTGCCGGTGTTGGGCCCACGCCGGCAGGGTTCCCTGGGCGA
>NZ_CAKKMM010000746.1:0-2490 GCF_918698205.1 Microbacterium sp. Bi128
GGCCAGGGGCACCGGCGGACGCCGCCTCAGCGAATTCCCGGACGGCGGCATCGGTCCGCGCCTGTTCCGGCGCCCCGGCAGGCGGCAGCGAGGTCCGGTTCAGCTCAGGCTTGGCGCCCTCGCGGCGCAGGTTCAGACGCCGCAGCGGATCCGGCCGGAATCTGGCCAGCCAGCGGGTCACCGGCCAGCCCGTGCGCCGGGTTGCCTCCAGCCGATAGGACCGGGCGACGGCGTCGACCACCAACGGCACATTGGCGGCCGCAGCCAACTCCCCAGCCAGCCGGGCCTTGGCCGCGGCCGTCGCACCTGCGGCCGTCCCGCCACCAGCGGCCGTCGTGCCACCCGTGGGCAGGCCGGACGCCTCGGCCAGCCGGGCGGCGGCCAGCGTGACATCTGCCGCAAGTCGCTGTGACATCGCTTTACGCTGCATCGCCACCTGCCGGATCGCGGCCCGCACCTTGTCCACCCCCGTCCCCAGCACAGCGGAAGCCCCGAGGACCTGAACTTTGCCCAGCCCGTCCCGCGCCAGGATAGCTGTGAGGGATTCCAGGACCGGCCGGACCTCGTGCTCCGGGAGCCTGTCGATCTGGTTGAGCACCACGATCGTCACGGCCCCGTGCGAGGACAGAGGGGCCAGGA
Source organism: Microbacterium sp. Bi128 (assembly GCF_918698205.1). Classification (NCBI taxonomy): domain Bacteria; kingdom Bacillati; phylum Actinomycetota; class Actinomycetes; order Micrococcales; family Microbacteriaceae; genus Microbacterium; species Microbacterium sp. Bi128. Next base: position 640 of record NZ_CAKKMM010000746.1, read on the forward strand.
AATCGTTGTGCACGGCGGCGTCGGCATATTTCTGCGGATCGAGGACCCAGACGAGGACGTCCACCAGGCCCACCATCCGCTGCACAATCTCACGGTTGGCGGCCCTGGTCGAGTCAAAGTCCGGCAGGTCCAGAAGGATCAGCCCGGTGTCGTCGTCGGCGAACCCTTTGATCGGTGCCGCAGCGTGGCGCTTTCGGACCTCCAGCCAATCCAGCAGCGCATCGCTGCCCTGGACGCCCCAAATGCCCGCCAGCGGCTCGGTGGTGGTCGGCCTGCGCACGGCCGCCGTCGCGATCTCCTCGCCGCTTACGGCATTGAAAAGCGAGGACTTGCCGCTGCCGGTGGCTCCAAAAAACCCGACCACCGTGTGGTCTCCGGACAGCGACCGCCGCGAACTCGCGCGGTCGAGCACCTGCAGGACACCGGCCAGGATCTCCTCCGGGAGGACTCCGGATGCGAGCTCCGTGGCGCTGTTGAGCGCTTCCAGTCTGCGATCGAGCTGGGACGTCTCGCGGGCGGCCGCATGACGGCTCATGACGTGGCCGCCAGCCGGCGCAGTGCCGCCGCATGCCCGGCAATGGCTGAGGGCGGCACGCCGACGTCGACCTCCAGCCGGGTCAAGAACCGCCGGCACTCCGCAGCCAGCAGGCCCTGGCACCGCAGATGCAGGTCTTCGCGCGCGGTCCGGGCCAGCCGGCGGACGGCGTCCTCCCCGAATACTGCCTCCAGGAGGCGCTGACCCACGACGGCGGTGCCGCCGGCAACTCCGATCTCAAGCCCGGTCAGGCCCGCGGTCATGGAGAACACCACAATCATCAAGGCAGCGCCGAGGCCGTTGATTCCGAAGGACAACCAGCGGGCCTGGGTGCGCTTGCCCTGGCCTTCGGTGCGGATGAGTTCCATCAGGCTCCCCTGCCAAGCGCGGATTTCGGCCGCCACAGCATCCGCGAAGCCCTCGGAGGCACCGGAAAGATCGTCGGTGCCCAGCACCTGCCTTCCGGCGGGGTCTGAACGCCACCGCTGGTCGGTGTGCTCGGCGGCCTTGGCGGCTTGATCGACAATGACCGCCTGCAGTCCCGTTTCGATCGCGGTTTCCACCCTGACCGCAGGCGCCGGTTCACCCCGGACGAACGCGCCCACGCGGTCACGGAAGCGTCCGATGTTCTGTTCCATGGCGCGGAAGAATTCCCCGGTCCCGACGAAGTCCTGCCAGCGCGCCAGCACTTCGCCGCGCAGCAGTGCGCCGTCGCGGGTGGCCTCGAGGATCCTGGCTACGGCGTCGTCATAGGCGTTGCGGGCGTCGGCTGCGAGAACATCGGCTGCGTGCTGCTGTTCGGACAGCGCCCGCTCCGCCGCGTCGGCGCGGTGGGCGAGGGCGAGGAGGGTGCCGTTGAGGGTGCGCCGGGCGATTCCGGCCCGTCCCGCGGCGTCCCCGGCCAGCTTCCCGAGCCAAACGCGCAGCGGCTCGCCGGCCTCTGCCGGAAGCATCCCCGCGGCATCCAGCGGCAGCTCCGGAACCACAAACAGTTTGGCGGCCCCCAGCCCTTCCCGGCTGAGCATGGCCTGCAGATCGGCGCTAACCTCCGCTTCCGCCGCCGGCGGCACCCGGTCCAGGACCACGGCCACCATGATATCGCGGGAGGCCGCATCCAGGAGCAGGCGCCAGGGCACGGCGTCGGCATACCGGTTGGCTGTGGTGACAAACACCCAGAGGTCTGCGGCGGCAAGCAACTGCCCGGCCAGCTGCCGGTTGTTCTCGGAAATGGAGTCGACGTCGGGCGCGTCGACCAGGGCGATTCCGGGCGGGACCGCGGAGTCGGAGACCAGGACCAGGGAGGTCACCGGGCCGGG
>NZ_CAKKMM010000747.1:0-2488 GCF_918698205.1 Microbacterium sp. Bi128
ACGTGGTGGTCCACATCTGGGACGACCGCCGGCTGATCCTGCCCTCGACGTACTTCACCACCACCCCCTTCGAGAACTGGACCCGGCGGCAGTCCGAGGTCATGGGCACCGTGGAGTTCGACCTCGACTGGCGCGCTCCCGTCGAGGCAATGCGCGGCGAGCTGAAGAAGGTCCTGGCCGATACGCCGTTGTGGGACAAGCGTGTGGGGATCCTGCAGATCACGGACGCCACCGCCGGCTTTGTCCGCGTGCGCATCCTGGTCAGCGCCGCGGACAGCGCCTCCCTGTTCGACCTCCGCTGCCTGATCCGCGAGGAACTGGTGCTGTTCCTGCAGCAGGACCACCCGAAGGCGCTCCCCCACGTCCGCCTCGAATCGCTGCCGTCGGCGCTGGCGGCGTCCACTTCCGGCAACGCGCCCGACGCCGTCACGGGGTCCCAGCGCCCCGGCATGGCTACGGCCGAGCACCACCGGCACCCGGATCCCCACGACTCCCAGCTGTTCACCGGATCCATCGAGGCGATCCAGCGCTCCAAGGCCTTCTCCGGACCGGGCGAGGACGTCTTCGAGGACCGCGACAACGCCATCGCCTCGCAGAACTAGCCGGGGAGGGGCGGCCGCGCCTGGACAGCAGGACAGCACAGCCGGACCGGGCAGGTCTTCCCAGCCCCCGCCAACTGATCAATAATCAGACGTTGGCGGGTCAGCAACGCGCTGCCCCCTTGTCTGCCGGACCAGCTGAGGAGTCCCCATGACGGTCGAAGAAGCCCCCACGGAAACACCCAAGGCGACTGCCGGCGACTGGTTCCAACGCGCCGTCGTCTATCAGATCTATCCGCGCAGCTTTGCCGACTCCAACGGCGACGGCATCGGCGACCTCCGCGGCATCATCAGCATGCTGGACTACCGCCAGCGGCTGGGGGTCGACGTCGTCTGGCTCTCCCCGATCTACACCTCCCCGCAGGACGACAACGGCTATGACATCAGCGACTACCGGAACGTGGACCCGCTGTTCGGTACCCTCGAGGAGCTCCGGGAACTGACCGACGGGCTGCACGCGCGCGGCATGAAGCTGGTGATGGACCTGGTGGTCAACCACACCTCGGACGAGCACCCGTGGTTCGTGGAATCCCGGTCCTCGAAGGAGAACCCGAAGCGCGACTGGTACTGGTGGCGGCCGCCGCGGGACGTCGACGCCGGCGCCTCCCCGCGGCGCAAGGCGGCGGAGCCGACCAACTGGGGCTCGGCGTTCTCCGGGCCCGCGTGGGAGTTCGACCAGGCCACCGGGGAGTACTACCTGCACATCTTTTCGAAGAAGCAGCCGGACCTGAACTGGGAGAATCCGGAGGTCCGCGCCGCGGTCTACGAGATGATGAACTGGTGGCTGGACCGAGGCGTGGACGGGTTCCGGATGGACGTCATCAACTTCATCTCCAAGGACACCTCGCTCCCGGACGGCCCGGTGGCCGACGGCAAGCTCTTTGGTGACGGCTCCCCGTTCTACATCGACGGCCCCCGCATGCACGAGTTCCTGCAGGAGATGCACCGGGAAGTCTTCGCGAAGCGCACCGGCGAACTGCTCACCGTCGGCGAAATGCCCGGCGTGACCGTGGACGACGCCATCCTGTACACCGACCCCGCCCGGGCCGAGGTGGACATGGTGTTTCAGTTCGAGCACGTGGCGCTGGACCAGGAGGACGGCGACAAGTGGCGGCCCAAGAAACTCCTGCTCACCGAGCTGAAGCGGACCCTGGGCCGCTGGCAGGACGGGCTGGCCGAGACGGGCTGGAACAGCCTGTACTGGGGCAACCACGACCAGGCCCGCGCCGTGTCCCGCTTCGGCGACGACAGCCCCCGATACCGCGCGCTCTCCGCCAAAATGCTGGCCGGCGTCCTGCACCTGCACCGCGGCACGCCCTACGTCTACCAGGGTGAAGAACTGGGCATGACCAACATGACGTTCGGCGCGATCAGCGATTACCGCGACATCGAGGTCCTCAACCACCACCGCGAAGCCACCACGCACCTGGGCCACACCGACGCAGAGGTCCTCGCCGCCCTCGCGCCGCTGAACCGGGACAACGCGCGGACCCCGGTCCAGTGGGACGCCTCCCGGCATGCCGGCTTCACCACCGGGGCACCCTGGATCGCGGTGAACCCGAATGCCAACCACATCAACGCCGCCGCCCAGGTGGATGATCCGGAGTCGGTCTACAGCTTCTACCGCCAGGTGATAGCGCTGCGGCATGCGGAACCGGTGGTCTCGCACGGGAACTTCACCATGCTGCTGCCGGAAGACCCGCACGTCTATGCGTTCACCCGGGCCCTGACTGGGCCCGGTTCAGCCGTTTCTTCCGGCGCAGACGGTCCCACGGACGGCGCCGGGATTCCGGAGCTGCTGGTGCTGGGCAACTTCTCCGGCGAGGTGCGCGACGCGGACCTCGGGGACGAGGCCTGGGCTGACGCGGAGCTGGTCCTGGGCAACTATC
>NZ_CAKKMM010000748.1:0-2483 GCF_918698205.1 Microbacterium sp. Bi128
GTCGATGAACGTGCTCCTGCAGACCCTCGAGCGTGACGGCATCGTCGAGCGCGCCGAGACCGCCCCCTCCGGCAAAGCCCTCCCCACCCGCCTCACCGCGCAAGGACGGAACGACCTCGCGCGGGCGAGCGCCGCCGTGCGCGGGGTCGAGCGCCGAATGCTCGGCGGGATGACGGATGCCGAACAGCTCGCCGCCCGCACTGCCCTGCGCTCCATGGTGCGATCGCTGCGGGAGTGAACCTTCGCAGATTGTGTAACAATCTCTCCATGCTTCCCGCACTCGCGGTCCTCGCCGCCGCCCTGTGCTTCGCCACGACCGGTACGGCTCAGGCACTGGCCGGGGTCGACGCCTCCCCCGTGGCCGTCGGCGCCGCGCGGATCGTGGTGGGCGGCGGCATCCTGGGACTCCTCGCGCTCGCCCGGCGGCGCCCGACGTCGCCGCCCCGGGCGGCTGCCCGGCGGGGATCCACGGCCGCACTCATCGCCGTCGGCGCCCTCGGCGTCCTGGCGTATCAGCCGCTCTTCTTCCTCGGCACGCGCGAGAACGGCGTCGCGATCGGCACCGTGGTCGCCCTCGGCTCGGCCCCGATCGCGACCGGGATCGTGGATGCCATCCGCTCGCGCCGCCTCCCCTCGGGCCGGTGGATGCTCGCCACCGCGATCGCTCTCGCGGGGGTCGTGCTCGTCTCGGGAGTCACCGGCGGCGCGGTCGCCCTGGCCCCGGGCGGCCTGCTCGCTTCGGCCGGCGCGGGAATGTCGTACGCCCTCTATACCGTGTGCGCCAAGGCGCTGATCGAGAGGGGGTGGAACTCCACGCGCGTCATGGGCACGGTGTTCGGTGTCGCCGCCGTCGCGAGCCTGCCGGTACTGCTCGCCGCAGGAACGTCGTGGCTGCTCACCCCGAACGGTCTCGGCCTGGCCCTGTGGCTCGGCGTCGCGACCACCGCGGTCGCGTACCTGTTGTTCGGGTGGGGACTCGCGCGTCTGACCGCCGTCACGGTCTCGACGCTGACGCTCGCCGAGCCTCTCGGTGCGACGCTCCTCGGACTCCTCGTGCTGCAGGAGCAGCTGAGCGCCGTGAGCGCGGTCGGCCTCGCGCTCATCGCGGTGGGCCTCGCCGTGGTCTCCGCTCCGTCGCGTCGGCGTGAGGAGGTCCCGGATGCCACGGCCCCGGCGTGATCCCCCGATGCAGCCGTTCGTCCCCGCCGATGCTGCATCCCCGCGGCCGAGCAGCGAACCCGCCGCGCGCGCAGCCGAAGCTGCGGGGCACCGGCCAAGCGATACACCCGGCCCCCGCGCGGCCGACGTCGTCGCCGCGGCCGTGCGTCATGGCATCCTGTCGGGCGAGCTCGCTCCGGGCACCCCCCTGCGCGAAGAGGAGCTCAGCGCGACGCATGGCGTCTCGCGGCACACCGCGCGCACCGCCCTCGCGCGCCTCACGGCCGAACGTCTCGTCACGGCGGAGCCCTACCGCGGCGTGCGCGTCTCTCTGCTCGACGACGACGCGCTCGTCGCCCTGCAGCAGTTGCGCTGCGCCCTCGAGACCGAGGCTCTGCGGATCGTGCGCGACCGTGGCACCCGTCCCCCTGCCGTCGACGATGCCCTCGACGCGCTCGCGGCCGCCGAAGCCTCGGGCGACTGGCCCGCCACCCTCGACGCTCACGCGCGCGTGCATCTGGCCCTGGTGGATGCCGCCGACTCCCCGCGCATCGCCGAGGAGTACCGCCGACTCGATTCCGAGATGCACCTGCTGCTCACGCACGTGCGCCCCGCCTACGCCCCGGGGGCCCTGGCGACCGAGCATCGCGCCTACGTCGAGGAGGCGCTGGCCGACCCCGAGCGGGCAGTGCGGGCGCACCTCGACCATTCGACGCAAGCGATCCTCGACAGCAGGGGTGCCCGGCATCCCTCGCGGTGAGATGATGACGCGACGTGGAGGGGGCACCATGACATTTCGCATCGAACCGCCAACGGGGCGGCCGATCATCTCGGCCGTCACCGGGACGAACGGGAAGACCAGCGTCGCGACCGCGACCCGGCAGCTGATGACGCTCATCGGCTGGCCGGCAGCGGGGTACGACTCGACCGGGGTGACGGATGTCGACGGGGTTCTTCGCGAGAGTCGGGTCCGCCGATCTCCCGACTACTTGCCGGAACTGATCGACGCACAGGCACGCGCCGGGGCGCAGGCGCTGTCGATCGAGGCGTTCGTCGGCATTTTGGCCGACGGTTTGTTCGACCGGGTCTCCGTCGACACCGCCGTTTCGACCGGGCTGGAGCGCGACCACATCGACGTGCACCGCAGCGTCGAGGGGTATTGGAACGCCAAACTCCGGCTCTTCCGCGAGTATCTGCGCCCGGACGGGCTCGCGATCATCTCCGCCGACTCCGCGCAGGGAGACCTGGTTCGCGAGGCGGCGGGCCGTCGCGGAATTCGGGTGATCGTCGTGGGTGACGGGGGCGATCTGCGTACCGAGGGGGTG
>NZ_CAKKMM010000749.1:0-2483 GCF_918698205.1 Microbacterium sp. Bi128
GGTGAGGGCGACCAGCTCGTCCGCGAAGGCGCCGCGCTCGGCGTCGTCCTTGGAGGTCTCCCGCGCGTCGAAGCGCACGTTTTCCAGGACCAGCACTTCGCCGTCCTGCAGCGCCGCGGAGAGCTCCTTGGCCGACTCGCCAACCGTGTCGGCGGCAAGGGAGACCTTGAACCCGGCAAGCTCGGCCAGCCGTGCGGCTGCGGGCTTGAGGGAGTACTTCTCCTCCGGCGCGCCCTTGGGGCGGCCGAGGTGTGCTGTGACCAGCACGCGGGCACCGGCGTCCGTGAGCTTCGCCAGCACTGGCAGGGAGGCCTTGATACGGCCGTCGTCAGTCACTGTAGAGCCGTCGAGCGGCACGTTCAGGTCACTTCTGACCAGAACGTACCGCCCGCGGACACCATCAGCGATCAGTTCGTTGAGGGTGTGAAATGTCATGAGTCTTACCCTAGCCCAGCTTGGACGCGACAAGCTCCGTGAGGTCCACGAGGCGGTTGGAGTAACCCCACTCGTTGTCATACCAGGACACAACCTTGACCTGGTCGCCGATCACCTTGGTCAGGCCGGAATCGAAAATGGACGATGCCGGGTCGCCGACAATGTCGGAGGAGACGATCGGCTCGTCGGTGTAGGTCAGCAGGCCCCTGAGCTCCTCGGTCTCCGATGCTGCCTTGAGGGCGGCGTTGACTTCGGCGACCGTGGTCTCGCGGGAAACCGTGACGGTCAGGTCGGTGGCGGAGCCGGTGGGAACGGGCACGCGGATGGCGTAGCCGTCGAGCTTGCCCTTGAGCTCCGGCAGGACCAGGCCGATTGCCTTGGCCGCACCGGTGGAGGTGGGCACCATGTTGATGGCGGCGGCGCGGGCGCGGCGGAGGTCCTTGTGCGGGCCGTCCTGCAGGTTCTGGTCGGCGGTGTAGGCGTGGATGGTGGTCATCAGGCCACGCTCGATGCCGAAGGCGTCATTGATGACCTTGGCCAGCGGGCCGAGGCAGTTGGTGGTGCAGGAGGCGTTGGAGATGATGTGGTGCGTGGCGTTGTCGTACAGGCCGTCATTGACGCCCATCACGATCGTGATGTCCTCATCCGACGCGGGGGCGGAGATGAGGACCTTCTTGGCGCCGGCGTCGATGTGCTTCTGCGCATCGGCGGCCTTCGTGAAGAAGCCGGTGGACTCGATGACGATGTCGACGCCGAGCTCGCCCCAGGGCAGCTTCGCGGGATCGCGTTCGGCGAGGACCTTGATGATGTTGCCGTCGACGACGATGTTGCCGTCTTTGACCTCGATGGTTTCGGCCAGGCGGCCGCCCACGGAGTCGTACTTGAAGAGGTGAGCGAGGGCTTCCGGGCTGGTGAGGTCGTTGACCGCAACGATCTCGAGGTCTGCGCCCTGTGCGAGGGCGGCGCGGAAGTAGTTGCGGCCGATACGGCCAAAGCCGTTGATGCCAATACGGGTCGTCACGTTTTCAGTCTCCTTGGTGCTCTTGCGAGCACGACTAGTTGAGAAGGCGTTCAAGCCAACTAACAGATCCCGCACGCCATTGGGCAGAGATAATTACCAGATCGGAGGGCGACCAGCCACATTGCTGAAGGCTAACCGCCTTCCGTGATCCATCTTACGTTTAACCGGGACTGCCCCCGCAAGTGCAGGGGCAGTCCGTCCACATTTCGGGCCGAAGGGCCCGTAATGTGAGGTTTGTTACAAACGGAAGTCGATTCCGTCACCCTGTGCAGGGTAAAGGGACCTGCCTAGAGGGTGATGAGACCCGTCGCGTTCTTGCGGGCGGCGTCGAAGCGCTTGGCGACGTCGGCCCAGTTCACGATGTTCCAGAAGGCCTTGACGTAGTCCGCCTTGACGTTGACGTAGTCCAGGTAGAAGGCGTGCTCCCACATGTCCAGCATCAGCAGCGGGGTGGTGCCGAGTGCGACGTTGCCCTGCTGATCGTAGAGCTGCTCGATGACCAGGTTGCCGCCGATGGGCTCGTAGGCCAGGAAGCCCCAGCCGGAGCCCTGCAGGCCCAGTGCCGCGGCGCTGAACTGCGCACGGAACGCGTCGAACGAGCCGAAGGCGTCGTCAATGGCCGCCGCGAGCTCGCCCTCGGGCTTGTCGCCACCGTCCGGTGAGAGGTTCTTCCAGAAGACGGAGTGGTTGATGTGGCCGCCGGTGTGGAACGCGAGGTCCTTGGAGAGGCGGTTGATGTTGGCGAAGTCGCCCTTTTCGCGCGCCTCGGCCAGCTGGGCCAGGGCGTTGTTGGCGCCGGCCACATAGGCGGCGTGGTGCTTGCTGTGGTGCAGCTCCATGATCTTCGCGGAGATGTGCGGTTCCAGCGCTGCGTAGTCATAGTCGAGCTCGGGCAGTACGTACTCGGTCACAAATTCCTCCAATGTCGTGGACGGGTTGTCCGGTTCGGTAACTCTTTTGATTGTGCATCCGGATGCGGGGCATCCGGAAAATTGAGGTGGAATCCAACGGCGACAACCAGCCGCGG
>NZ_CAKKMM010000750.1:0-2472 GCF_918698205.1 Microbacterium sp. Bi128
GCGACGGCCACCACGTTGCCGCCGGCCTTGCGGACGCCTTCGACGGCGGTCAGCGCGGACCCGCCGGTTGTTGAGGTGTCCTCCAGGACCAGGACCTTGCGGCCCTCGACCGAGGGGCCTTCCACCTGGCGTCCCATGCCGTAGGACTTCTGCGCCTTGCGGACGACGAACGCGTCCACCGGGCGGCCGGCGTCGACGGCGGCATGCATGACGGCCGTGCCCACCGGGTCCGCCCCCATGGTGAGTCCCCCGGCGCACTCGAAATCGATCCCGGCGTCCTCCATCAGCGAGAGCATGACCTGCCCGACGAGTTTGGACGCCTCGTGGTGCAGGGTGATGCGGCGCAGGTCGATGTAGTAGTCGGCCTCGGCGCCGCTGGAGAGGATGACCTTGCCGCGGACTACGGCCAGTTCCTTGATCAGTTCCAGCAGTCGGGCACGGGCAGCGGCAGCGTCGGCTGCGAAGTCACGGGTGGCAGTCATGGCTCCCAGTTTAGTGGCTGGTCCGCCGCGGATTCCCAGCCGGGGTCTTGCACGTCGGTCCGGGACCTTTTGCTCTGGGCGGCACCGGCACACGGGAGTCGGATGGAACCATGACGGCAGGAACCGAACCATCCATCGGCTGGCCTGCGATCACCAAAGACATCGGCAGTTTCCGGGTCCGGCCGAACCTGGTGGATTATGACGCGGCGTGCGCGGCCTTCACCTGGGATGAGGCCCGGCGAGCCCTATCCGGACTCCCCGGTGGCCGCGGCCTCAACATCGCCTACGAGGCAGTGGACCGGCACGCGGCCGGCAGCACGGCAGGACATGAGGCCTTGCGGTTCGTCCGGGCCGATGGCAGCACCCACTCCTTGAGCTACGCCGAACTCGCCGAACAGACCAGCCGCTTCGCCGGCGTCCTGCGCAGCCTTGGCGTCGGCCGCGGGGAACGGGTCTTCTCCCTCACCGGCCGCGGCCCCGCCCTGTACATCGCGGTGCTCGGCACGTTCAAGAACGCGAGCGTGTTCTGCCCGCTGTTCTCCGCTTTCGGTCCCGAGCCGGTGCGGCAGCGCCTCATGCTGGGCTCCGGCCGGGCGCTGGTCACCACGCGGGCGCTGTACCGCAAGAAGATCGTCCAGCTGCGCGGGCAGCTCCCGGAGTTGCGCCACGTCCTGCTTATCGACGCCGACGGCGATCCCGAGCCCGGAACCCTCGACCTGGCCGCCCTCATGCGCCAAGCCCCGCCGGACGGGGAGATCGCGGCCACCCAGCCGGAGGACATGGCCCTGCTGCACTTCACGTCCGGCACCACCGGCACTCCCAAGGGCGCGATACACGTGCACGACGCCGTGACCGCCCACCACGCGACCGGAACCTTCGCCCTGGACCTGCAACCCGGAGACGTCTACTGGTGCACGGCCGACCCGGGCTGGGTCACGGGCACCTCGTACGGTGTGATCGCACCCCTGAGCCACGGCGTGACGGCCATCGTGGACGAGGAGGAAATGGACGCCGACCGGTGGTACCGGATCCTCGCCGAGCAAGGAGTCACGGTCTGGTACACAGCCCCGACGGCCTTGCGCATGCTCATGAAGGCCGGAGCCGACCGCGCCGCAGGACACGACCTCTCCGCCTTGCGCTTCGTCGCCAGCGTCGGCGAGCCGCTCAACCCGGAGGTTGTGGTGTGGGGGCAGGAGGCCTTCGGCCAGCCGGTGCACGACAACTGGTGGCAGACCGAAACAGGCGGCATCATGATCTCGAACTACGCCGCAACCGAGATCCGGCCCGGCTCGATGGGCCGTCCATTGCCCGGCGTCGAGGCCGCCGTCGTGGCCCGGGATGCGGACGGCAAGCCCGTCATCCGCGACGGCGAAGCGGTGCTGGTCACGGACCCCGACTCCATGGGGGAACTGGCCCTCCGGCCCGGCTGGCCCTCCATGTTCCGCGGCTATCTGCACGAAGAGGAGCGCTACCGCCGCTGCTTCGCCGGGGGCTGGTACCTGACCGGGGATCTCGCCAAACGCGACGCCGACGGCTACTACTGGTTTGTGGGCCGGGGCGACGACGTCATCAAGTCGTCGGGGCACCTGATCGGCCCGTTCGAGGTGGAGAGCTCCCTCATGGAGCACCCGGCCGTCGCCGAGGCCGGCGTGATCGGGGTCCCGGACCCGGTGGCCGGCGAGGTGGTCAAGGCCTTCGTTGAACTCCGGACCGGCTGGGAACCGTCCGGGGAGCTGGCCCTGGACATCATCGGCTTCGCCCGCAAGCGGCTGGGCCCCGCCGTTGCGCCGCGGCTGCTTGACTTCACCGCCGCACTGCCCAAGACCCGCAGCGGGAAGATCCTCCGGCGCCGGCTCAAGGCCCGCGAGCTCGGCCTGCCCGAGGGCGACACCTCCACCATCGAGACGCCCCCGGTCCAGCCAAACCCGGCCCGCATAGAGCCGGCCAGCACCGAACAGGCACCGAAATGACCGGTACAGCGAGCCCACGC
>NZ_CAKKMM010000751.1:0-2465 GCF_918698205.1 Microbacterium sp. Bi128
GTCGGAGCCCGCGTCGCCGATCTCGGCGACCCGGCGCACTTGCTCGTCCACGGTCTTGTAGACCTCGGCGGCGGTCTCGGCCGAGACCTCGCGCATGGACTTCTTTATCTTGTCGCCGAGCCCGTCCTGCTGCTCCTTGAGCTTCGCGAGCGTCGAGCCGACCCGGCCGGAGGAGTCGATCGCCTTACCAAGCGCGGCGTCCAGGGCAGCGAGTTCGCGCCTGTTGCTGTTGACGTCGCCCGTGGCGGCGCCGTCGAGAGCCTTCGTGGCTTCTTTGATGGCGTCCAGCTTGGCCTCGATGTCGTCGATCGTCGTCCCCAAAGTGGTGAACGCCTGGCCGATCTCCTCGTCCGGGGCGGTGGTGTCGGTGGCCGCCAGGACCGCGTCCCAGGCGGCCGTCTGGGCCTGGATCCGATCGTCCAGCGGGTCCTTGAACCCCAGCGGCGGGCGCAGTTCCTGCGCGGGGTTTCCGCTTTCATCCGTGGGCTCGCACGGTGCGGACGTCAGGTAGGAACGCAGCCGCTCCGCTTGCTCGGCGGACAGTCGGCCCTCGCGGGGGGAGGCGCCGTCGGCCATCTTGCACAACTCGTCGGCGAGCCGCTGCGTTTGCTGCGTCATCGAGCCGTTCAGCAGCGAGCGGTCACCCAACTCGCCCCGGGCGTCCTGCGCAGTCTTCTTGATGTCGCCCAGCTTCTGCCGCAGGCCGTCGATGCTGCCGCGGACCGCAGCGGCCGCGTCCCGGGTCGCGGCGACGGAGCCCCGGGCGGACTTGATCGCTTCTTCCACGTTTGCGAGGGCAGTCTTGTAGTCTTCCGTGGTCTCGGCGCCGTCGAGGACCGCAACGAAATCGGCGCGCACCTTCTCCAGCGTGACGGCGGCAGCCTCCTGATCCTTGATCGCGCCCTCGACCATCTGCGGCTGCAGGTCCGCCACGAGCTCGTCGCCCTTCTTCACCAGGCCCAGCAACGCGCCGGTGACGGTCACGGCAGAGCCGTAAAGGGAGCATGTCATCGAGCCCTGCTCCGCGCATTCCTCCGCGGTGGGGTCCTCGGGGCCCATGGTGGCCTTGATGGCGCCCGCCACGATATCCCGGCAGCCCGCACTCACCTTCGCGTATGCGTCGAGCTGCGAGGCCATGGTCTGGATGCTGGAATAGACCGTGGCCGCCTTCCCCGATTTGGGCACCTCCGCGGTGCAGCCGTCACCGTTGATGGGAGCCGTCGCGGGCACGGCCGAGGTGTCGCCCAGCATCGCGTCCACGGCGGCGACGGTCAGCTTCAGCTGGGACGCGGTGGTGGACTGCGTTGACTTCGTCGCGGCCTCCAGGTCCGCGCCGAGAGTCTTCAGTTGCTCCTTCAGGTCCACCATGGTTGCGGCCAGGGCCGTGGAGTTATCGCGCAGCTCGCCCGCGGTCTTCGCACCCAGGGTCTGAGAGGTCTCCTGCAGGTTCTGCCGGACCTCGGTGATGGTGGATCCGGCCTTGGTCAACACGGTGTTGACGTCCGAGACCAGCGAGATGGTGCGGCGTTGCAGCCCCATCTCGGAGCCCGCACCGGAGGAGAACGCGCCAGCGAGCACGCCGTCCGCGCTGAGGTCGGTGTTAAGGCCCGGCTGGACCGCCACGTCGAAAGCAGGGACCTGAAAGTCCTTGACCTCAGCAACGAGGCGCAGCGTGGTGCTCGCACCCGAACGGGGTGGGGCCAGCACGGTGGCCCACTGCACCACGGTGGCACCGTCCTCGGTGCTGCTCAAGACGCCGTTGGTGCCCGTTCCGCCGTCCGCAGAGCCGGCGGTGACGTCGTCGGCCCGTACACCGGTGAGCTTCGTTGAGGCGGCGATAGTCAGCGGGGCGCCCACGAGGGCGGTATCGGAGCGGGTTTGGCCCGCGGCATCGTATTCGATGACCCGCGGCTTAACCGTGAGGTTCTCCAGTGTCAGGTCGATCTCGACCGGCCCGGTGTGGCCTTGAAGCTCGGTGAGGTCGGAGCCGGACTTGTCGCCGGCCCGGTACTGCAGGCTCACTCGCACCGGCAGTTCGCCCACCGCCTGGGCGGCGTCGTACTTCGTGTCCGCTGCAGAAGAGTCGCCGGCCGCGGACACAGAGATGGTGGTGCCTTCGATCGTCTCGACCCCGGCGGCCGGGGACATGCCCACGCGCACGCTCTGCAGGAGCTTGACCGGATTGGACACCGACTCCGGCTCGGGGGCCGGGCCGCACGACGTCGTCGCGATCAGCCCCAGGCCGGCAAGGAAAGCGCCCAGCGCCCGGCCGGGCGCGATGCGGCGCCCCGGGATGTGCTGGTGCGTGGTAGTCCGTCTGGACATGATCGTCCCCTCTTCCGTTCATGTTGCCTTCAGCATGATACGGGGTTTCACTCACGAATGGACTAATCGCGGTTTGCCTGTGTCATGCGCATGACTTGGGCGGTCATGTCCCGCCGTCCTAGTTTTTCTTTTTGTTGGAT
>NZ_CAKKMM010000752.1:0-2465 GCF_918698205.1 Microbacterium sp. Bi128
GGTCATGAGCGCCTCGGTCTCAACCACCCTCCAGTCACTCGTCGGGGCGTCCGAACGCGAGGTCACCGCGGTGGGCTTCAACCTCCTGCTGGCCGCGATCCCGCTGGTGGTCTCAGTACTGTGGCTGGCCTTCATCATTCGCTGCGCCTGGTTCCTGCGGCGGCTCCGGGGCTGGAAACAAACGCCGGAACCGGGCGCCGTGCCCAAGAAGTTCCTGCGGGACAGGCCGCGGCTGAGGCGGGTGGTGGTGGGCCTGGCCCATCCCGGCCTGCTGCTCGTGGCGGGCCTGGGCACCTCCGTGCTCGCGTTCCTGCTGGGCGCCGTGGAACTGACCATTAATGTGCTGAAGTAGGATAACCGGGCCGCCGGGGCCAGGCGTACTGTTGACCTATGAGCTGCACTGAAGCGCGCATTCCCCAGGCGCGGATAGTTGGAACATCTCTTTCCGGAGCGCGGTCACGATGACGCGCACGTGGCTGCGCTGGCTGCCTGCTGCCGCCGTTCCTGCCGTTATTGCCGCCGGCGCGCTGGCCGGATCCCTGCCCGCCAGCGCAGGGGATCCCCTGCCGCCCAAGACGCCGGAGCAGGTGCTGCAGTTGATTGCCCAGCACCGCCAGCCCGCTCTCTCCGGAACCCTGGAACAGTCCTCTGCGCTCGGGCTTCCTGAGCTGCCCAAGACCGGTGCCGGCCCGGACGCGTCAGGGACGGCATGGCTCGAACTGCTGACGGGGCCGCACACCGCGCGGGTTTATCGCGACGGCCCGGACAACGCCCGCGTCCAGGTGATGGACCGGCTGGCCGAACGCAACGCCATCCGCCACGGCAACGACGTGTGGTTCTACAACTCCAAGGACAACACGGCCGCCCATGCCCAGCTCCCGGCCGGCGACGCCGGTGACACAGGCCGTCACAGCGCCGGCACCGACGTCACCGCCACCCCCGACCAGCTCGCCGCGATGCTTCTGGCCAAGATCGAACCGGGCACCGACGTGGCGGTGGGCGCCGATGTCCAGGTAGCCGGCCGGCCCGCCTACAACCTGGTGCTGACACCAAAGTCCGATGCGACGCTGGTCGGGTCCATCACAGTAGCCGTTGACGGCCAGACCGGGCTGCCGCTGGGCGTCGAGGTCAAGGCGCGCGGACAGTCGGATCCCGCCTTCCGCGTCGCCTACACCAGCCTGACCCTCGGGGCCCCCGACGCGTCGGTCTTCACGTTCACCCCGCCGCCGGGCGCCACGGTCGAGGAGATTCCGGTAAAGGAGCACAAACACGGAAACGACGCCGGGAACGCCACAGCGCCGGCGGCCAAGGACCGTGCCGGCAAGCCGGCCGTCACCGGCTCTGGCTGGGACTCGGTTGTTGAGTTCCCGGCGGGAACGGCCGGCCCGGCGTCGGACGCCACGGCCCTGCTCGAACAGGCCACCGTCCCGGTCCAGGGCGGCCGGCTCTTGTCCACCGCGCTGGTGAACGTGTTGGTGCTCGACGACGGCCGGGTCGTCGCCGGCTCCGTGCCACTGGAGCGGCTCCAGGCCGCTGCCGCACAGAAGTGATGTCCGGTGCGGTATCCGGTGGCCGACGGTTGCTCCCTGACCATCCGGTGACGGCCGCGTGAGCGCCGCCGGGCCGGCGGCCGAGCTGAGCATTGAGACCACGGGCCTGACCAAACGGTTCGGCCAGCAGATGGCTGTCGACGGCGTCGACCTGGCCGTGCCGAAAGGCGCGGTCTTTGGTTTCCTGGGCCCGAACGGTTCGGGGAAGACCACCACCATCAGGCTCCTGCTCGGCCTGGCCACCGCCACCGGAGGTTCCATGCGCGTGCTGGGCGAGGAGATGCCCGGCAAACTCAATGACGTACTGCCCCGGGTCGGGGCGCTGGTGGAAGGACCGGCGTTCTACCCTTTCCTCTCCGGCGCCGCGAATCTGCGCCGCATGGACGCCGCGGACCCCTATGGTTCGGGCGCCACTCGGCGTGCCCGCGTCCAGTCAGCCCTGGAACGGGTGGGTTTGACGCACGCCGCGGACAAGCTGGTCCGGGCCTATTCGCTGGGGATGAAGCAGCGGCTGGGGATCGCCAACGCCCTGCTCGCCCCGCGGGAACTGCTGGTGCTGGACGAGCCCACCAACGGGCTGGATCCGCAGGGCACCCGTGAGGTGCGGAGCCTGGTGCGATCGCTCGCGGCCGACGGCGCCACGGTGTTCGTCTCCAGCCACCTGCTGGCCGAGGTCGAGCAGATCTGCACCCATGCGGCCATCATGAGCGCTGGCCGGCTTGTGGCGCAGGGAACCCTGGCGGAACTGCGCGGGGCCGGCCAGGCAAGGATTCGCGTGTTGACCCCGGATCCGGGCACTGCGGCGCAGGTGCTGGCCGGCCTCGGCCTGACCGCGACCCTGGGCACCGACGGCCGTACTCCCGGTGGCGCCGGCCCCGGGACCGACGCGGCCCTGTTCGCCTCACTGCCTGGGGC
>NZ_CAKKMM010000753.1:0-2463 GCF_918698205.1 Microbacterium sp. Bi128
TCCTTGACCAGCCACGACGTTTCGTCCTCCCCCTCCGGGCAGGGGAACCGGGGCATATAGTTGGCGCCGGTGTTGAAGGAAACTTCGCAGCGTTCGGCGATCAGGAGCGTGTTGTCGCACGCCTCGGGGTGGTCGCGGAACAGTTCGCGCATTTCCTGCGGTGACTTCAGGTAGTAGCCGCTGCCGGAGAAGGCGAAGCGCGAGCCGCCGTTGTCGTAGGTCGGCTCCAGGAGGGTGGAACCGGACTGGATGGCCAGCAGGGCCTCATGCGCCTTGGCGTCATGCTCGTGCGTGTAGTGCAGGTCGTTGGTCGCCACCAGCGGCAGGTTCAGGTCCTTGGCCAGGCGCAGGAGGTCACCGGTGACGCGCCGCTCGATGTCCAGGCCGTGGTCCATGAGCTCACAGAAGTAGTTCTCCGCCCCGAAGATGTCGCGGAACTCCGCCGCGGCCTCCAGGGCTTCGCGGTACTGGCCGAGCCGCAGCCGGGTCTGGACCTCGCCGGACGGGCAGCCGGTGGTGGCGATGAGCCCTTCCGAGTAGGTGTTCAGCAGCTCACGGTCCAGCCGGGGCCATTTGCCGAAGACCGAGTCCAGCGAGGCGATCGAGGAGGCCCGGAAAAGGTTCCGCATGCCCACGTTGTTGTAGCTGAGCAGGGTCATGTGCGTGTACGAGCCGCCGCCGGAAATGTCGTCCTTGCGCTGGTGCTCCTCGCCCCAGCGCACACGGGTCTTGTCCGTGCGGGCGGTCCCGGGAGTCACATAGGCTTCGACGCCGATGATGGGTCTGATGCCTTGGTCTGTTGCGCGCTTCCAGAAGTCGAAGGCGCCGAACAGGTAGCCGTGGTCCGTCGTGGCGAGGGCCGGCATGCCGAGCCGTTCGGTTTCGTCGAACAGCTCACCGAGCCGGGCGGCACCGTCCAGCATCGAGTACTCGGTGTGGTTGTGGAGATGGACAAACGAGTCGTTGCTGGAAGTCACCGCACCATTCTAGTGCCGTGCCACGACGGCGGCGTGCAGCCACGGCGGTGGGCACCGAACGGCGGCAACGGGCGGCCCGGCAGAACCCCGTGGATTCAGGCCGCCCGTGCCGTGCGGCTCAGGCGTTTCCGGACTCCAGGACCGTCAGCGCGTACTGCAGGTCCTGCGGGTACTCGCTGGCGACGGTAACCCGCTCCCCTGTCCGCGGGTGGTCGAAGGACAGTTCCCGGGCGTGCAGCCACTGCCGGGTCAGCCCGAGGGTGGCGGCCAGCCTCGGGTCCGCGCCGTAGGTGAGGTCACCGGCGCAGGGGTGGCGCAGGGCCGAGAAATGCACGCGGATCTGGTGGGTGCGGCCCGTTTCGAGGTGCACCTCCACGAGTGAGGCCTTCCCGAAAGCCTCCAGGACCTCATAGTGCGTCACCGAATCACGGCCGTCCTCGGTCACGGCAAACCGCCAGTCATGGCCCGGGTGCCGGCCGATGGGCGCGTCGATGGTGCCCGCCAGCGGATCGGGAAGGCCCTGGACGACGGCGTGGTAGACCTTGTCCACGGTGCGCTCCTTGAATGCGCGCTTGAGCACGGTGTAGGCATTTTCGGTCTTGGCCACCACCATGACACCGGAAGTGCCGACATCGAGCCGATGGACGATGCCGGCGCGCTCCGGGGCGCCCGACGTCGAAATCCGGTAGCCGAGCCCGGCGAGGCCACCCACCACCGTGGGTCCCACCCAGCCGGGCGAAGGGTGGGCGGCGACACCGACCGGTTTGTCGATGACCACAAATTCGTCATCGTCCAGCAGGATCAACAGGTCGTCCACTACTTCCTCCACGATTTCCAGGGGGTCCCTGCGGTCCGGCACCACGACCTCAAGCACGGTGCCCAGGGTGAGTTTGAGGGACTTTCCGACCTTCCCTGCGTTGCTGGTGACGTTGCCTTCGGCGATCAGGACTGCGGCCTGCGAGCGGGAGATGTCCATCAGCCGGGCCAGTCCGGCGTCCACACGGGAACCGGCGAGGTCCTCCGTGACGGTGAAGCGGTGGTGCCCGGCGGGTGCGGTGCCGGCTTCGGCGGCCATATCGGCCGCCATATCAGCGGCGTTTCCTGAGGCAGTGTCAGACATCGTTAGCCACCGTATCCTTCGTATGGCGCGAGCCGTCCAGGGAGATTCCGCGGAGCGTGAGCAGGCAGATGATCACGACGGCGGAGACGACGGCGGAGTCGGCGATGTTGAAGATCGCGAAGTTTGGCAGCTGGATGAAGTCCACCACATGGCCCATCGCGAAGGACGGCTCGCGGAACAGCCGGTCCGTCAGGTTCCCGAGTGCGCCGCCGAGCAGCAGTCCCAGCGCCAGGGCCCACCAGAGCGAACCGAGCTTGCGCAGCTGCAGCAGGATCGCGACAGACACGGCCGCCATGATGATTGTGAACACCCAGGTGACGTTCTCGCCGATCGAGAACGCCGCCCCCGAGTTGCGGATGTAGAACC
>NZ_CAKKMM010000754.1:0-2461 GCF_918698205.1 Microbacterium sp. Bi128
TCTCTGCCCTTCGCCATTTCTTCGGCGGGTTCTGACCAGGGCCCGCTCCGCACCCGGAACAGGACCCGAATATGAGCATCGAAGCAGCCACCGGCCCCCAACACTCCACCTCGAACCTGCGCGTCAGCGAGTTCACCCCGCTGCCCACCCCGCAGGACCTCATGGCGGAACTGCCCCTGGAGGCCCGCCTGGCCGAGGTGGTCGGGCGGGGCCGGGACGAGGTCCGGGCCATCATGGACGGTGTGGACGACAGGCTGCTCGTCATCGTGGGCCCCTGCTCCATCCACGACCCCAAGGCGGGCCTGGAATACGCCCGCCGGCTGGTCAGCCAGGCAGAGAAGCACCGCGAAGACCTGCTGATCGTCATGCGCACCTACTTCGAAAAGCCGCGCACCACGGTGGGCTGGAAGGGCCTGATCAACGACCCCCGGCTGGACGGCAGCCACGACATCGCCGCGGGCCTGCGCGCGGCCCGGTCCTTCCTGCGCCAGGTCACCGCCCTCGGCCTGCCCACCGCCACCGAGTTCCTTGAGCCAATCAGCCCCCAGTACGTCGCGGACCTGGTCGCCTGGGGCGCGATCGGCGCCCGCACCACGGAGAGTCAGATCCACCGCCAACTGGCCTCCGGGCTGTCGATGCCGATCGGCTTCAAGAACGGGACCGACGGCGATCTCCAGGTGGCGCTGGACGCGTGCAGCGCCGCCGCTGCCGCCCAGGCGTTCCTCGGGATCGACGACGACGGCCGGGCGGCGCTTGTGGCTACCGCCGGCAACCCGGACACCCACGTCATCCTCCGCGGCGGACGCAAGGGCCCCAACTACTCAGCCGCCGATGTTGAAGCGGCCTCAGCGAAACTCGCCGCGAAGCAGCTCAACCCCCGTCTGATCGTCGACGCCAGCCACGCCAACAGCGGCAAAAACCACCACCGCCAGGCCGAGGTCGCCCTCGAAATCGGTGCGCAGCTGGAAAATGCCGGAGCCGCCGCCGGGGCCATCGCCGGCGTCATGCTCGAGAGCTTCCTGGTGGGCGGGGCCCAGAACCTCGATGTCAACGCCGCTACCGGCTCCGGACGGGACGGGCTGGTCTACGGCCAGAGCGTCACTGATGCCTGCATGGACTGGGACGTGACGGCGTCGGTACTGGGCCAGCTGGCCGCCTCGGCCCGCACGCGGCGGACCCGGGCCTGAGGGAGGAGCAGGCGGAGGAGCGTGCCGCGGGATTTTCGAGATTCCTGCGGAAATCGTGCGGGGATTCCTGAGGAAGTCTTTCACTTTGGCACCATGAGCAACTAGTGTTGCTAACACATGGTTGTTTGATGGCTCAGCATCGGCACACCGCCATGTCAACAGGTGGGGCTGCCGTTCGCTTGAGCAAAGGAATAGGGAAATGTCTACGGAGGCCAACTTCTCCAAGGCCCGTTTTTTGACCGTGGCCGAAGTCGCGGAACTTATGCGGGTATCGAAAATGACTGTGTACCGTCTTGTGCATTCGGGGGAGATGCCGGCCGTGCGGTTCGGCCGCTCCTACCGCGTGCCGGAAAACGCCGTCGAGCAGTACCTCAAGGGTGCCGTCGTCGACCGGAATGACGGCCACGCCGGAACTGGCTGATCAGTCAGCGGCAACAATCACAGCGTGAATCGACTGCTTTGGGTCCCGCACGGGGCCCGCGGTCGTGGGGTGCCTCGCAGAGGCGGTACCCTGTTAAGGAACGTTTTACGTCATTGTAAGAACCTGTCAGTTGTTTCAGTCTGCTGCTTAGCCCGCGGACCCTTCCCAACAGGCAGGTACTGCATCTAGCCGGTAAGGAACTTTCGTGGGTTCAGTTATTAAGAAGCGTCGCAAGCGTATGGCCAAGAAGAAGCACCGCAAGCTGCTTCGCAAGACGCGCCACCAGCGTCGCAATAAGAAGTAGCAATACTTCGAAATGCATGAAATGCCCGTTGCCTTCCAGGCGACGGGCATTTTTCTTGCCTTCGGCGGTTGATTTGCGTTGGGGCCAGCCGGGGCGAACCGGGGAGACGCCGAGGAGGTGGCGCGTAAATTCGCACCGGCTTCGGACGCGGGCTGCGGAATCAGAGGACGGCGGCCCTGATCCGCGCCGCGCCCGTCCGAATCCGCAGCGGAAGCCGCGGGCGGCCTAGCGGCTGGGGCCGCGGAAGCGGGAGAACCCCCGCCACAGGCCGTAGATGGCCCCTCCGACCGTTGCGGCCTTGAAGCCCAGAGTGGCGGCGCGCCGGCCTGCACGGAAGTCGTAGACCGGCCAGTTGCGCTCGCGGGCGTAGCGGCGCAGCTTGGAGTCGGGATTGATGGCAACGGGGTGCCCCACCATGCTCAGCAACGGGATGTCGTTGTGGGAATCGCTGTACGCCCAGCAGCGGCTCAGGTCCAGACCCTGCTCCTCGGCAATTTGCTGGACTGCGACCTCTTTGGCCGGTCCATGGAGGATCTCGCCCACAAGCCG
>NZ_CAKKMM010000755.1:0-2460 GCF_918698205.1 Microbacterium sp. Bi128
CGGTTGTTCGCGTCGAGGTAGGCCACCGCGTCCCCGAACTGTTCCGGCATCGTGGCCGTGCCTTGGTGTTCGGCCCACAGCCACTCGATGTACGTCGCCCAGCCCTCGTTCAGCCAGATGTCCTGCCAGTCGGACGGGCTCACCGCGTCTCCGAACCACTGGTGACCGAGTTCGTGCACCACCGTGTATTCGTCCGCAACCTCCGAGTAGACCGGCCGCGTCTGCGTCTCCAGCGCATAGTCGACCGTGTCGTCGTCGACAATCGCGCCGAAGGCCTCGAACGGGTACCGCCCGAACTGGCCCTCAAGGAATGCGATCATCTTGGGCTGCAACGCAAGCGACGCCTTCGTCTCGGCCAGTGCCGCTCCCGTCACGTCCGCGTCGATCGCATTGATGATGGGCAGCCCGTGCGGACCGACGTCGTACGACAGGGCAAAGTCGCCGACGTTCGCCGTCGACAGATAGCTGGCCATCGGGTCCGAGGCCTTCCACGTCCACGTGGTCCATCCCGCCTTCGTCGCCGGCCGGCCGACGGGCAGGCCGTTCGCCACGGCCGTCTTCCCCGCCGGCACCGTGATGCGGAACGTATAGGTCGCCTTGTCTTCAGGGTCGTCATTCACGGGGTACCAGGTCGCCGCACCCTCGGGCTCATTGACGACCATCGCACCGTCAGCGGTTGTGACCCAACCGTAGAGCGCTCCGGTGGTGTCGAGCGGCCGGCCGGTGATTCCGCCGTACTCGATCACGATCGACGTCGTCTGTCCGGCCTTCAGCTTCGGCCGCAGCCCGACCGTGAGTTCCCAGATCCGGTTCGCGTCGTTCTGCACCTGGGACCACTTGGCGGCCTTGCCGTCGACCCGGACCGACGTGACGCCGAGGCCGCGCAGGTCGAAGTTGAGCGACTCCAGGTTCTGCTTCGCACGGAGGGTGACAGTCGCGACCCCGCTGAGGCGGCCTGCGAGCACCGCGGGATTGGTTGGTGGCGTATAGCGGAGGGCGAGGTCGTAGTGCAGGACGTCGTAGCCGCCGTTGCCGGCGAACGGGAAATACGCGTCCCCGCTGCCGGGAGCGCCCGCCGTGTAATGGCGGTTGTCGTGGCTGGGGGCGGCCTGCGCAGCCCCGCTGATTGCGCCGACGCCGGCCACGGCCAGCACGAGGATGACCGCTGTCCGGCGCAGGCGCCCTCTGAAGTGCTGCCTCATCACCGATTTCCTCCATCCAGGTCTCGGGATGTCCATTTGGGTGAAACAGCACGCCCGTCGTCCCGAGCAGAAACGATCTCGGTCTGAGTAGTCATGACCGTGCCCCCAATGCAGTTGTGGAATGTCGCCCATGATCCCCACCGCAACTTTGGAAAACCTTGGTACCGGTCCGAAGTGAGGCCGCCGGGCCCACGAAAGCCTGCCGCCGATGCGCTGGACTCCGACTATGCACTGAGTGTATAGATGGAGGTGTGAACAACTCTCTTGCCCTCCTCGGGCTGCTGAGCCGGGAACCCAGCTATGGGTACGACCTGAAGCATTCCTATGACCGCTATTTCGGCACCCAGAAACCATTGGCATTCGGGCAGGTGTATTCCACGCTGGCCCGGATGTTCCGTGACGAGCTGATCATCGCCTTGGGCGGGGAGAGCGGCGGCGGTCCGGACCGCAAGAAGTATGAGGCCACCGTTGCCGGCAGGGACAAGGTGCGGCAGTGGCTCTTTACCCCCGATGTGCCCTCCGAATCCCTACAGAGCGAGCTGTTCGCCAAGACCGTGGTCGCCTTGCTGCTCGACGACGACGCCGACCGGTTGTTGGATGCGCAGCGCGCCGAGCACATGGCCCGGATGCGCGAACTGACCCGCCTCAAGCGCGACGCCGACCTGCTGCAGGTGCTGATGTGCGACTACGGCCTCTTCCACATCGAGGCTGACCTGCGCTGGATCGAGCTGACCAGTGCCCGGCTGTCCCAACTCCAAAAGGAGCTCCAGAGCGCATGAGCACGATCGACACCACTGCACCCATCCTCAGCGCCCGCGGTGTCCGCCACGCGTTCGGACAGACCGAGGCGCTGCGCGGTATCGACATCGACGTTCACGCCGGTGAGGTACTCGCGGTCATGGGCCCGTCGGGGTCGGGTAAGTCCACCCTGCTGCACTGCCTGGCCGGCATCCTTGCCCCGGACGGCGGCGCCGTGGCCTATGCGCCCCGCGGCCAGGAGCCCGTCAGCATCAGCGGACTGGGTGAGGCTGAAAGGTCCCGGCTGCGTTTGACCGACTTCGGCTTCGTTTTCCAGTTTGGCCAGCTGCTGCCCGAACTCACGGCGCTGGACAATGTCAGCCTTCCCCTGCTTCTGGGCGGTACCAAACGGGCAGAAGCACGCCGGCGCTCGCAGGAAGTGCTCGAACGGCTCGGGCTGGACGGATGCACTGCCAAGCTGCCGGGGGAGCTCTCGGGAGGCCAGGCCCAGCGGGTGGCC
>NZ_CAKKMM010000756.1:0-2448 GCF_918698205.1 Microbacterium sp. Bi128
CGCCCAGCGCGGCATCCCGTTCAACGCGCCGGGCTCGCTGACCAAGGTGTACGCCCTCGCCAGCGGCAAGGGCGGCGTGGGCAAGTCCTCGGTCACTGTCAACCTGGCGTGCGCCCTGGCCGCCCAGGGGCTCCGTGTAGGGATCGTGGACGCGGATGTGTACGGTTTCTCCGTTCCGGCGCTGATGGGCATCACACAGGCCCCCACGCGGGTGGACGACATGATCCTGCCGCCCGTGGCCTACGGGGTCAAGGTCATCTCCATCGGCATGTTCGTCACCGGGAACCAGCCCGTGGCGTGGCGGGGCCCGATGCTGCACCGGGCGCTGGAGCAGTTCCTCACCGACGTCTACTTCGGCGACCTCGACGCCCTCTTCCTGGACCTGCTGCACCGCTGGGGCGATGAACACCGGAAGTACCACGGCCGCACCCACCTGCTGGCGGTGCTGGAAGCCCTGGACCTGCTGTGCGATCCGGCCGTTCCGCCCCGGACCGTGCTGCTGGCCGCCTGGTTCCACGACGCCGTCTACCGCGGCGTGGCAGGCCAGGACGAGGAAGAGTCGGCGCGGCTGGCCGACGACCGGCTCCGGCATGCCGGACTCCCGGCCGCCGAGGTGGACGAAGTGGTGCGCCTGGTGCTGCTGACGGCCGACCACTGTCCGGAGCCCGGAGACGACGACGGCGCTCTGCTCAGCGACGCCGACCTCTCCGTCCTCGGCGGGGAACCGGAGGCCTACGCCCGCTACCTCGCCGCCGTCAGGGAAGATTTCGCCCACATCGGCGACGCCGACTTCGCCGCCGGCCGCGCCGCCGTCGTCCGCCAGCTGCTGCAGCTCGATCCGCTCTTCCATACCGACCGCGGCCGGACACTGTGGCTGGACGCGGCCCGCCGGAACCTGCAGGGCGAACTCGCGTGAGCCGTGTGCCGGCCTCCCACCGGCGGCCGGCGGCTCAGGCAGCCACGCTGAGGTGATTCGCCAGCCGGTCGAACGACTCGCGCCACCCTTCGCCATGGCGGTCGCGGCTTTCCGCGGAGTCGAACGGCCCCTGGGTGAAGGTCATCTGCGTGCCGCCGTCGATCTCCTCCAACCGGATCGTCACCTCGGTCTCGA
This sequence comes from Microbacterium sp. Bi128, assembly GCF_918698205.1. Taxonomy (NCBI): domain Bacteria; kingdom Bacillati; phylum Actinomycetota; class Actinomycetes; order Micrococcales; family Microbacteriaceae; genus Microbacterium; species Microbacterium sp. Bi128. Next base: position 1,112 of record NZ_CAKKMM010000756.1, read on the forward strand.
AGCCGCGGGTTCCGTCCGGCTTGTCCCAGGCATGGGTGAACACGAACAGGTGCGGCGGCTCGACATCGGTATGCACCCCGCTCCACCAGAATTGCTGCCCGGTACTGTCCTGGATCATGCAGGCGCGGTACAGGCCGCCGACTTCGAGGTCCGCGTCGACGCTCTCACGCGGGACGTGGAAGCCGCGCGGGCCCCACCACTGCGGAGCCTGGTCCGGGTCCGTCAAAGCCGACCACACGCCCTGGATCGGCGCCCTGAACTCGCGGACAATGACCAGCATGAGGTCCGTGTCGCCGTTTGCCGTTTGGCTCATGGTCCTCTCCCTCGGATTGCTTGAACTGACAGGCGAAGTGCCCCCGGCCTGCTGGCTGCGCTGCCGCCGCCTAGCGCCGGCCGGGGCTGTAGGCGGTCACATACGGGGTGTTGCTCGGGATGATTTGTTTGCCGAGCGGCATCAGCGAGATGGGTATGAGCTTGAGATTGGCGATCGCCAGCGGAATGCCGATAATCGTGATGGCCATGGCGAAGGCCGTAACGACGTGCGCGATCGCGATCCAGATCCCGGCCACAAGCAGCCAGATGACATTTCCCACCAGGGTGAATATGCCGTTGCCGCCGGGCTTGTCCACCACCATGCGGCCGAACGGCCACAAGGCATAGGACGCGATGCGGAACGAGGCTAGGCCCCACGGAATGGTGACGACCAGGAGGCAGCAGACGACGCCGGCCAGGAAATATCCCAGGGCAAGCCACAGGCCGCCGAAGAGCAGCCAGATGATGTTCAGGAGTGTCTTCATGGATTAATTCTCGCCCGTAGGAGTGACATTCGGATCAGTGGTTTACCCGGAAAGATCCCCGACTTTCGCGCCCAACCCCGGACAGGTTTCCACGAGCCCGGTCCACGGGTGCCCGTCCGGGTTGGGCCCGCCTCGTCGGTGCTTAGGTATCGGCCTGTTTGACCATGGCGGCCTCAACGTTGATCTTGACCTTGTCGCTGACCAGCAGGCCGCCCGCTTCAAGGGCAGCGTTCCACGTCAGGCCAAATTCCTTCCGGCTGATGTCCGCCTCGGCACTGAATCCGGCCCGGGTGGCGCCGAAGGGGTCCACCGCCACACCGGTGTACTCGACTTCGAGCTCCACCGGCTTGGTGACGCCACGGATTGTGAGCTCGCCGGTCAGCACATAGTCTTCCCCCTCGCCCCGGATCCCGGTGGCCCGAAAAGTCATGTCGGGGAACTGCTCAACGTCGAAGAAGTCCGGGCCGCGGACGTGGCCGTCGCGGTTGGCGTCGCCCGAATCGAAGCTGGCGGTCTTGACCGTGGCGTGCAGGCTTGCGT
>NZ_CAKKMM010000757.1:0-2437 GCF_918698205.1 Microbacterium sp. Bi128
GGGCGAACACCGACACCTACGGCCGACTCAAAGTCGACGCGCTGCGGGAGGTGATCGAGAAGATCCGTCCGCAGACGCGGGTGGTGGCCTTCACCGAGGGGGTCACCGTCGACAACGCGGATCCGTTCGTGGCGGGTGCTGATCTCGTTCTCGACGAGTCGGAACTGCGGTACCTCCACGTGGGCACGGCGCTCGCTCGTGCCGCTCGACGGCACGACGTTCCCGTCCTTCTCGTCATGAACATCGGGTTCGGCGCGATCGCGACGTCCTTCGCTCCGCGCAGCCGGCACACCTTCGAGCGGATGATGGGTCTCCCGGCCGACATCACGCTCGACGAAGCGGCGACACGCACAGCGGATCTGAGTCGATGCGTGCCTTACCTTCCTCGGTACGGTGACTTCGACACCCTCCGGGCGACGGTCGCGGGGGCGCCGTTGCCGTCTGTGGTCCAAGGCGTGAAGGCCGCCGTCAGCCTTGGGGCGACGGAGGCGCTCCTCCACCTCGCGCGAGGCGACCGCAACCGACGCCGCCCTCCGGTGTTCGCGCCGCACTGGGCGTACAGCGATCCCATGGCTCTGGTGTCCGGCAGAATCCGGTACCCGCGGGCGCGACACTGGACGGGAGCGGCGGTGCTGGCAAGCCGTTCGCTCCTGGGCTGGAACCCGCGGGCGTCGTACACCCAGGAATCGCCCGTCGTCGCAGAATGATCACGGACGGGTGAATGACGCGCCGGTGTTCAGCCCACCGGATCCCGGCGCGTCTCGATGTCCACCAGAGCCTCGAGGATCCCCCAGAAACCGAGGGCGGCCGGATGCCATTCGACGGGCTCCCCATCGATTCCCGGCTTTGAGATGACCGTGTCCACGAGGTCGGGGTTCACGAGCCGCCGCTGGGCGAGCCCCTCCACGACGGCGGCTCCGAGCCCGGCGAGCAGTTCGGCCGACGCGCCGGGGTAGAACGAGAAACCCAGGCTGGCTAGTGCCGTGCCGTAGAACTCCGCCGTCCGGTCGATGAACCGACGCTCCGTTTCCTGCAGAGCGGACGCGACCCTTGCGCGGTGCTCCGCGTCCGCGAGGCTGCTCGCGGTGGCGACAAGGGTGACATGGCTCCGCCACGAGACAGACCCGCTGAAGTGCTCGAAGTTGACTCGGGTCGCCACGCGCGCCACCTCCCGCAGTACCGCTACGCGCCCGTCGTGAGTCGCGAGAAGGTGTTGGTACTTCCCGATGATCCCGTGAGCGACGTCCTGCGTCCCCGGGTAGAACATGGCGTCGTTCGACTCCGACGTGGTGGCGAGTTCCACCAGCAGGTCAGCGAAGAAGCGGTCCTTCGCGGGCCACAGCCTATAGAAGGCGCTGCGGGGGACCTCGGCGGCCCGGATGAGTTCTTCGAGGTTGAGATGTTCCAGGCTGACCGTCAGACCCGAGCTGTCCAGCATCCCCACCGCGGTAGTCATGACCCGGTGTCGCGACTCCTCACTGGACAGCCTCGGTGCCCGGGCCGCGGATCCCCACGCCTTTCCCTCCGTCTCGCGCGTCATGCGGTACTCCTCTGTCTTCGATGGGGGCTCACACCGTTGGGTCGTACCTCATGGGTACGTCTCAACGAGGGTACGCGACCATTGCAGAGCAAGATTGAAAATGCGGTCTTGCAACTGCAAGTTGCAAGACGCTAGTGTCATCCTGTCGGTTCGGACGGCTCGAGCGACCGCCTGTCGTTGGCCGGTGCGTCCAGGGGTGCTCGGGCTTCAGTGGAGTCTGTGCCCGAGCGGCGCTGGTGCCCGAAGGGGGAGCGCGACGACCGGCGTGGGGCGTTTTACGACAGAACGGAGCGATAGGTGGGCGTGGCGGTCGGCATTGACCTGGGGACGACGTACTCCGCGATCTCGATCCTTGGCGAGAGCGGCAGGGCTGAGATTCTCGCGAATCGAGAGGGTGAGCGCATCACGCCGTCGGTCGTCTACTTCCAGGACGATGGCTCGGTTCTGGTGGGGACGCTGGCCAAGCGCTCGGCGGCCGTCGCGCCGCTGGATGTCGTCGGCTTCGTCAAGCGACAGATGGGGAACCCGGATTGGCGGTTCGACGCCGCGAACGGGAGACAGTTCTCCCCCGAGGAGATCTCGGCGCTGATCCTCAAGCGTCTGAAGGAGGATGCGGAGCTGACCCTCGGGCAAGGCGCTGTGACGGACGCGGTGATCACGGTGCCCGCGTACTTCGATGACGCGAAGCGACGCGCCACCAAGGATGCCGGCCGGATCGCGGGGCTCAACGTCCTCCGCGTCCTCAACGAGCCGACGGCTGCGGCATTGGCCTATGGTGCGGAAAGCCGTCGGGACGGCACGATCCTCGTATTCGACCTAGGCGGCGGGACCTTCGACGTCACGCTCCTGACCGTCATGAACGATGTCTACGATGTCAAAGCCACCGACGGCCTGCAC